>JAEVZU010000151.1 GCA_023392075.1 Bacillota bacterium
ATTACCGTCTTAATTTGATTTGATGCATTTCCTAAAGCCTTGCGCAGCTTTTTCACATGGTTATCCACCACCCTGTCATTACCGTCAAAATCATAGCCCCACACTTTTATCAAAAGGCTCTCCCGGCTCACTAATCTACCCTTGTTTTCCATTAACATTTTTAAAATATTATATTCCTTAGGTGCAAGTATTACCTCAATTTCATCAACATGAACTGTACAGCGGTACGGATCCATTTTTACATTGCCTGATGTCATAAGTTTATTTCTGACAGTACCATTAGCACGTTTTATTAATGCCGTAACCTTAGCATAAAGTACAGCCAGAGAAAAAGGTTTTGAAATATAATCATCACAGCCGAGGTTATAACCATGTATTTTATCTTGTTCACTGTGTCGGGCAGTCAGAAAAATCACAGGTACATCACTGCTTTTTCTGAGCTCCCTGCAAAGGGTAAAGCCATCAACCTCCGGCAGCATTACATCAAGAAGTACCAGATCATATTCGCATTCCATGCATTTATTATGCCCTTCACCACCTGTTTCGGCGTAATTTATAATAAAGTTGCCTCCGCTTTTCTCAACAAAATAATCTGTGATTATTTCTCTAAGTTCTGTATCATCTTCAATCAGTAATAGCCTATAAGCCATTTTTTCACCTCCACTGATAGGTTAACATACTAATATATCTTTTCTGTATCCTATTACCAATTACCTCTAAAATAAACAGACATAAAAAAAATCAACCGTTCGGTTGATTTAAGCGGTTGATTTTCAATTTTCAATTATGCTTTGGATTTTGCACATATTTTTTTTACTGCAAATTTACATACAATCGCCATTAATATATATATCGGAAAACCGTAACAGCTTTTCCAACTAAGCAATTGATATATTCCTATCCAAATAAACAAGGGCTCCAGAATGAAGCAAAAGATACCCGCCATAAGCACTGTGGCAGCAATAAAGCCCTTCCACGTTTCAAAACGCCGATATATCAGGGAGTATACCAGAGGCAGGCAGGCCATATCAATTGAGGACAATGGAGGAAATAATGGTATTAAATCATACGGGTAGTCCCAAAGTGTAAATTCTTCTCCGATTTCATCCAAAACTAAAGTCAATATGATAATTAATGAAACATACAGGACTATTTCGCTTAATCTTCTTTTGTCTACAGTTTTCCACCAGAAAGTCGCGGAAAATAAGACAATAGCCAGCAGAAACCACCATTTCCCATGAAAAACGATTCTTTCGAGCCAGTCGTCAATACGGGTATCCGATAGTTTTTCCTGAACCTTAACAGCCGTTTGAATAAATAAAACTGTATTAACCATTCTATTCTCCTGGGATAAACACATATTATATTATAATTTGCTCTGACTTTTTATACTTTCTTCATAGCCCTCTCAATATTTATGATTTTATTTGTCATGTACCAAACAGCTGTAGAAGCTATGACATATAACAGAAAACTTAAATAATACTTCCATTTCAGCAAGTGATAAAAACCTATCATTGCAAGCACCGGTTCCAAGATAAAACTTATAACCGCTGAAGTTATTATTGAGGCAGCCATAAACCTTCTGCCGGTTTTAAAATATTGATATACGATGGAATAAGCCAAAATCAACAAAATCAGGTTGATTGACGACAAAGGAGGGAATATGGGAATAACGTCTATGGGATACTCCCAAAAGGTAAGTTCCTCGCCGTATTCGTTTATACCAAGAGCTGCAATTGACATCAAACCTGCATAAAGGCAAATACCACGCAAGCCTGACCTCACAGCTGTCTTCCACCATATTATCCATAATAATACCAGAAGTATAATTAATAGCCACCATTTTGGATGAAAAACAACATTATTTACCCAGTAATCAATATGAATCTGCGTTAACTGTTTTTGAATTGCCACATCCTTCGGTATGCCGGACATTTCTGTCTCCTTTTATGAATTTTATGAATTTTATAAAATTATTATTAACTGAATTTGCATTATCTATAAATAAACCATATAAAATTCATTTGGGAGAATATCAATTTCCCGATTATCAATAATCACGAAAAAAAGACTGCGGTAAAACCTGTTCATTCACTGGTTTTACTACAGTCTCTGTTCCTTCTGTATGTTGTCAATTATCTTGCTACATAATGAGTATGCAGCAGTTTGTGAGCCTTATGCGCACCTGCTTCGCCCAGGTATTCGGCGTAAAGCTTCTGAATTTCAGGATTGTCATGTGACTTTCTGGTAACACATGCTTTGTCAATGTCGTAAAGTCCTTTAATTCTCGCAGCTTTTACTTCCTCCGTGGTTGACTTGTCTTTTATGATGGGCTGCCCGCCACCGTTTATGCATCCGCCTTCACAGCCCATTACTTCAATAAAATGATAATCTGCCTCTCCTGCTCTTATTTTATCAAGCAGCTTTGAAGCGTTTCCAGTACCGTTGGCAACAGCAACCTTGATATCCATACCAGCTATATTCACAGTTGCTTCCCTGATACCTGACAGCCCTCTTACAGCTGTATATTCGATACTGTCAAGTGATTTGCCGGTCAGCTTGTCGGCTACCGTACGAAGGGCAGCTTCCATAACACCTCCGGTGTTACCGAAGATAGTACCGGCTCCCGAATAAGTTCCAAGGATGCTGTCCCGCTCACCGTCTTGGAGTTCTGTAAACCTTATCCCGGCTTGACGGATCATTTTTGCAAGCTCTCTTGTAGTTATGACAGCATCAATGTCCTTCAGTCCGTCAACCTGCATTTCTTCCCTGTCCGCTTCATATTTCTTTGCAGTACACGGCATTACCGATACAACATATACATTCTTGGGATCAACGTCAGCCTTTATCGGGTAGTAGGACTTTGCAACAGCGCCGAACATCTGCTGCGGTGATTTACAGGTTGACAGGTTTTCCAGGAAATCGTGATAGTTGTGTTCACAGAACTTGATCCATCCCGGTGAACAGGAAGTGATCAGCGGAAGTTTTCCGCCGTTCTTGATTCTGGTTAAAAGTTCATTGCCTTCTTCCATTATTGTCAGGTCGGCACTGAAGTTGGTATCAAATACTTTATCAAAACCAAGTCTTCTTAGCGCCGTAACCATTTTGCCTTCAACATTTGTGCCCGGAGCGTAACCAAATTCTTCGCCAAGAGCAACTCTTACTGCAGGAGCAGTCTGAACTACAACATGGAGATCAGGATTTTCAAGCGCTTTCCAAACCCTGGCCGTATCGTCTCTTTCCGAAAGGGCACCCACAGGACAGATCTTTATACATTGTCCGCAGTTGATGCATTCCTGTCCTGCAAGACCTTCTTCATATGCAGTAGTGACTGTCATGTGTGCTCCACGGTAAGCAAAATCAATAACCCCCACATCCTGCATCTTTGAACAGACACTTACGCATCTTCCGCAGAGTACACACTTGTTCGGATCTCTTACGATAGGACCCGATGTATCAAGACATCCCTTGTCAACTTTTCCGCCGTAAGGAAGTCTGTCTATGCCATTTTCATTGCAGAGTGTCTGAAGTTCACACTTAAGATTTCTGTCACATGAGAGACATTCTCTGTTGTGGTTTGACATAATGAGTTCAAGAATATTCTTTCTGGCTTCTCTTACAGTACTGGTAGCAGTTTTAACCACCAGACCCTCGGATACTTTTGTAACACAGGCAGGATGCAAACCTCTCCAGCCTTCAACCTCAACTACGCATACTCTGCATGAACCAGGCTCATTTATGCCCTTCATGAAGCACAGTGTAGGTATATTAATATTCAGCTTTTTAGCCGCTTCAAGTATTGTAGTATCCTTTGGAACCTCTACTGCAATACCATCTATAGTAACATTGATCATTTCCATATAATTTACCTCCGTCTACGTGCATTGCACGTACTTCATAGAAATAGAAAGGTTAATTCATTTATGAATTAACTTTAGACATATGACATACACCAGTTCTGCATTTACCGTTTATATGCTCCAGGAACTCTTCTTCAAAATACTTGACAAGAGTTAACAGCGGTACGGGAGCACTTTGACCAAGACCGCAGAAGCTGGAAGTCTTCATAGTCTGTGCAAGGCTTTTCATTTTATTGAAGTCCTCCATGGTTGCAGTACCTTCTGTAAACTTTTCAACAAGCTCTACCAATCTATAGGTACCTTCTCTGCAAGGAGTACACTTACCGCAGGATTCTTCTTCAAAAAATTCCATGGAGTTTTTGAGGTAATCAACAACGCAATGACTGTCATCCACTACTACAACAGCACCTGAACCTAAAGAAATACCTGCTTTTTTAAGATCATAGTAACAAATTTTTGTGTCAAGCAAGCTCTCAGGGAAGCAGCTTCCCGACTGTCCTCCAAGGTGAACAAACTTTAGCTTCCGGCCGTTGGTAATTCCTCCGCCCAGGTCGTAAATGAGCTCTCTTAAAGTCATACCGAAAGGAATTTCATAAACTTTTCTGTTCTGAACATTTCCGGAAAGACACATTAACTTTGTACCGCCGCTGAACTCGGTGCCCTTCTTGCTGAAGGTTTCTCCGCCGTCCTTGATTATCCATGGAATACAGGAGTAGGTTTCAACATTGTTCAATATTGTAGGCATCTGATACAAACCGCAATTCTTGATGTATGGCGGCTTCTGCCTCGGTCTGCCCGTCTTGCCTTCGATTGATTCAACAAGAGCGGTATTTTCACCGCATACATATGCACCTGCGCCTGAAACAACCTTAAGTGTAAAATCAAAACCTTCTCTTCCCAGAATTTTCTTTCCGAGGTAGCCGGCTTTTTCAGCGTTGGCTATTGCGCTTTTAACTATCCTCTGAATGGCTGTGTATTCGCCTCTAATGTATATATATCCCTCTTTGGCGCCCATGATATACGCACCGATGGTCATACCTTCGATGAGTTCAAGTGGGTCTTCTGAAAGAATGTGCCTGTCTTTAAATGTACCCGGTTCACCCTCGTCGCCATTACAGACCATGTATTTAGGACCTCTTTTGATTGCGTAAGCCTGTTCCCACTTGATACCTGTAGGATAAGCAGCACCGCCTCTGCCAAAAAGGTTTGCTTTCTTTATTTCTTCAATGGCATCCACATGCTCCATTGCCATTGTCTTTTTAAGACCTTCATAACCACCTGCCGCAATATATTCTTCAACACTGTCGGGTTTGATTTTACCGAATCTTGCACTTAATACCTTATCCATTATGACGGCCCTCCCTATAAGAGTCTACAATCTCATTCAGCTTTTCAGGCGTAAGATTTCCATAAACCTTTTCACCTATTTTTATTGCAGGTGATATGTCACATGCTCCAAAACAAGCTGACTGTATTAATGTGAAAACTCCATCTTCCGTTGTTTGACCAGGCTTAACCTTCAATTCCTTTTCCAACATTGCTAATAAGCTGCTGGCACCCGTTACATGACATGGAGCGCTCTTACAGACTTCAACCACATATTTTCCCCTGGGTTCGGTCCCAAACATTGAATAAAATGTAATAACACCGTATACCCTGCTTAAAGGCATATCCAGTTCGGCTGCTACAAATTCAACCCATTCGTGTGGCAGTGAATTTGTGCCCGAAATATTCTGCAGCTCCAACATAACTTGAATAAGATTGTCCTTTGAATTGCCAAAGCGATTCAACACTTCTCTAACCTTCTCCATCTCGGCCTCCCATGAGCCGCAACTGCGGCATCAAAATAATAATTATATATAAGCTCCCAAATTCGCATCAGGCGAATAAAAGAGGCTAAATAGCCATTTTTAAACTCTGTCACAGGTACTTTGTATACAATTTCATCTCATAAAAAAATGAGCTTGTTAAATACCGTATCTTTAATATGCGAATTTTTTAACATTCTCAATTATATTGTAAATTCTTAAGTTGACATTGTCAATCAGAGTTTGATATTTTTTTCACAGGATTGAAAATTTTTTAACATTTGTTTTAGTTTTATTTGTTATTTATTTATCATTCATAATTCCCTCAAACCCTGATGAAATCTCATGTATACATGCGTAAAGTCTTTACTGTTGCTAAAAAATGTATTAAAATAAATACATAATAACTGATTGGAGTGGTGGTCAATGTGCAATACCTGTTCGACTGAAACTAAACATCGCAATTCACGCCATACCGAATGTTGTACCTGCATGAACGGATACCCGAAGAAATGTAGCTGCGGAGGTCTGATACATGTGGAAGAAACCGAGAGTGAAAGCTTTGGAACTCTGCTGGTTTTCAGATGTGATAAGTGTAATTTCGTTTTTGATATTCAAGAGGAGGAATATTGATCTTGCAGTAAAAAATTAAGGGGTTGCATATGCGCATCCCCTTAATTATTTGAGTTTATGTGAGATTCAACTATTTAAGACATTATTACGCGGGATTAAACGCATAAAACTCAACATATCTTGTAGCACTGCCTATGTAGTTACCGTACTTATCGGTCGTATATCCGCTGAAGTTAACGGCTATAGTTCTGCCTGCATCCAGCCTTGAATAGTTCCAAGTATCTGCTGCAAAAAACGGCGGACTGGTATATAGTGAACCTGATAGCACATATGCTTCATATACGCTGCCCCATCTAGGTGAAGGCGTACTACCAACAATTATTTCTGCGCTTAAATGGGCTATTCCACCGGAAATATTTTTGGGAGTATCTAAATCATAATATGAAATCTCAGTAATTTGGGCGTTATTTTCCTTTGCTGCCGGATCAGAAACTGGTTTGCTGTCTTTTTCTGAAATACCAGCTGCTGACGATTTAATTTTTGCAGTTTTACTGATTTGTATTTCATCTTTAAGAGTTTTCCGCAATTCTTTCTCGAATTCTGCCGGAGTAAGTTTTCTGATCTCCTTTTCGACATCTTCTCTGGATAATCCAACTTTTTTTAATTCGTCATCGGTTGCAGCTCTGACTTCAATGCCAAATTCAGCACTAAGCTTTTCCCTTACTTCCTGATAAGCATCTTTAACACTGGAGTTATCAGTACCTGCCTGTGCAAATGCTGATAAACTAAATGCACTTGTAACTAATAAGATAGTAACAAGTATTGATATTAATTTTTTTATCATTTTCAACTCTCCTTTGCTTTCATTGTTTTTTATTTTTCCTCTGAAAAATAGCTGAACCCAAAATAAGTATAATATTTAAGCTCTCGCAATCCAACAAACAGTTGGAAAAAATGTAAAAATTTACATTGTATTAATTTTACGGAAACAAATAATATCTTTTTCCCCTTCATGATTATTTCTCTTCCACCTTCACGCCTGCCATCTTCATGAGGAATATGGCATTTCTTGTGTCTGAAACACCTTCACGAAGCTGATAGTCAAAATAAATGCTGTTATCCCTGTAATACTCCTTGAAATGATAATTACGGATTCTTCTGCCGCTTTCCCGCTCCATGTCTGCCAGTTCCAGGTCATGAGTCGATACCAGTCCCCAGGCTCCCCTTCTGTCCAGCTGGCTTATAAGCATCCTGGCACCGGTATGCCTGTCTGCCGAATTGGTTCCCTTAAAGATCTCATCCAAAAGAAAAAATACCCTTTCTTCCCTGTCAACTGCTTCAACAATCAATTTAACTCTCAAAAGCTCGGCATAAAAGGAGGAAACACTCTGTCCAAGATTATCGCTGGTCCTCATGCAGGCATAAACCTTCATGACAGGGCAGCTGAAAGCTTTTGCGCAAACCGGCAGCCCGATATAAGCCAATATTAGACTCACTCCCACCGTTCTCAGGAACGTGCTTTTTCCCGACATATTGGAGCCGGTGATGAGAAGTATTGGCTGCCCCTGATCTATGCTGATATCGTTGCATTTTCTGCCTTTGGTAAGCAAAGGATGCCCCAGCTGTTCCGCAACGATTCCGCCTTTGAGCTCTTCCGACACCCTGGGCATAATAAAGTCCGGATTATCGTGGCACATAACCGCCAAACTGCTTAACGCTTCAACTTCTCCTATAATGTCAAACCACTTTTCCACATATCTGCCGCTGGACATCTTCCATTTTTCCAAAGCCACCAAACAGTGGAAATCCCACAAGGTAATAGTGTTAACAACTATATAGAGAAAATTATACCTGTTTGCTATCAGTTCCCAAAGCTTCGACAACTTTTTGATCTGCTTCCAGGCAGGTACCTGGGAAGCCCCTTTAAGCTGCTCCCTTAAACCCAATAAATACCGGCTTTCGAAGCTCTCGGCCTCAAACTGCTTCAGCACCGAACTGTAAACCTTAAGTGTATTGGAATATTTTTCAACCAATTCAAAGCTTTTATTTCTATAGTTGATTTTATACCCCAGCATTAGAAACTGGATTACAAATCCGGCAATGGGCAGGTAAAAGGGTACTATCCCCAGTACGGTCAAAACAGTTAAAAGCAAGGTGGCTATTGGAAGTGCAGTTATCAGCAGCTTAAACCCCGGGGCGGAATACAGGCTGTTAACATCTTTTGCCCAGGCGAATACATCATCAAGTTTACCTATAATATCAATCAGAGACCTGGTATGTTTTTTACCCTGAACCTCAGCATCGGTCAAAATGATATTTTTGTTGGACATAAGAACATTTGAGTACATACGGTGCCTGAAGGTCAACTTTCGCGCAAGTTCCGCCACAGCCTCCTGCCGCATGGCTATATCCGCAGTTTTATCAAGCGGCTGTAAAAACATATCCGCAAGTTTTCGCCTGCCTGAAAAGGTGGTGGTCATATTTATCATTTGAAACAAGGAACCTTTTCCGAACAGGTCAAGATCATGGGTATAATTGTGGCCGGAGTCCTCAAATTCTTCTCCCGTATCTGAAAATGCAGTCCACAAACCTTTTGCTCTTTTGAGACACATATTATTTATTTGCAGCATTGCCTCAGCATAGTTCTTATTCTTTATTATCCTGTTGTGTATTATTGACAGGTATACAAACCCGGCTGCAAAAAGAGCAAGCACTGCAAACATCAGAATGTATTGCCTCATAATATATAAAACTACCGCAAGCGCCGCTCCGGCAAAAAAAACCAGCAGCTTATAGTTGCCTGCGGTATTACTCCTGCCTGCATATAAATCAAATTTTTTGCTGTAGGCTTCGACTCTCCTCTGATATTTACTTTCAGGCGTATACATTGGTCCCTCCTGTATGCTTGTTAATCTTTGGCCGCAATCAAATATATTATAGTTCCGACAGTACAAAAAAATACCATCAGGCTTGACTTTGCTGCTTAACGTAATATTAGAGCAGATTTTTGATTATACCTGTACCTGCGATAAAGGTTCCTATCGAAGCACCGATATTGGACATTATCACAACCAGCAGGGTTTTTAAAAAACGGTTTTTTAAAATACCCTTTAAGCTGAAAATATCCTCCTGAAGATTTTGAACATCCTGCACGGTAGGTTTTTTTATTGTAGCTTCCACCAGCCCTGCAAACCAGCCGCAAGCCAGCATGGGATGGAGAGTTGTAATTGGGGCTACTACAAAAGAAGTAATGATGCTGAGCGGGTGGCCTAATGATAAAGCAGTAAACAATGCCGCCAGCAAGCCTGTCCATAAAACCCATGCAGATAATTGATTCAAGCCTGTTTGAATGTTCATGATAAAAGCATAGACAAAAAGACCTGTTATCAGAGCAGGAATGATCCATGCCGTAACTTTTGAAATTTTACTTTTTGGTGGAATAACAGAGATACTGTCAATATCCTGTTCCTTGAATATTTCCTTTTTTACTCCGGGAACGTGAGCACCGCCTAAAACGGCCACTATCTTTTTACCTGGAGCATTTTTGATTTTATAAGCCAGATATTGGTCCCTCTCCGAAATGAGAATTTGCCCGACGACGGGAAATTGCTCTTTTAGTCCTGAAACGGCCGACTCCAGCATATCTTCCTTTAACAGCTCCTGCAAATCCTGATCGGATATTTCAGTATCTTCTCCGAAGGAGAATGTCAGGCTGAAAATTAATTTAAGCTTTTCCCACAGGCTTAATTTGCGCCATATACGCAGCAGGGTGGTCTGAATATTGCGGTCGGCAAGCACCAGTTCTGCGTTTACGGCTTTTGCGGAAGCTATTGCCTCCAGCATTTCTCCGCCCACATTTGTTCCGAGTTTTTTTGCAAGCTTTTTCTGATAACCGCTTAAAATCAGATTTGCTATAAGAAAGCCGACTTTTTTTGCTTTTACCACCTTGACAATATCGGTGCTCTCCCATCTCTTTGGATTTTGAATGCTGTCATACCTTTGTTCGTCAAGTTCGATGCACACGCTGTCAGGACTTTCTTCACCAATAACCTGCCGTACAAGTTCCACACTTTCCTGTGATACATGGGCAGTCCCTACAAGTATTATTTCTTTATCACCATACATCAGTCTGGTTACGTTATTGTTATCCATATTAACCTCCATGAGCCACATTTGGTGGCCACAAAATGTAATGAAACCTATATCCTTTATTCCAATGTGGCGAATAAAGGAGGTTAAATATTCCATTTGCACATAGCTATCATACAGTTTTACACCAGTATACTTTTATGTACATTTTAAGTCAAGCGCCAATTTGTAAGTTATTGGGAATAGGTGTTTTTCTGTAATAAAACAGCGGCCAGTTTGACATTAATTAACTGACCGCTAAATACTCTGCTTATTACTTTTCACTTTTTATAGTTTCCATAAGCTCTGCATGTATATGACCGTTTGTGGCTATGGCAGCATGCATTTGTATATAACTCAGCTTATGGCCCGACCAATCCGTCATACAGCCGCCTGCTTCCTCCAGAATAACCGATGCCGCCGCATAATCCCATGGACGAAGCTCCATTTCATAAAAACCATCCGTACGGCCGGCTGCAACACCACATATATCAAGTGCTGCAGAACCGGAACGCCTGATGTCCCTACATTTAAGGAAAACATTTTTTGTTACTCTGAAGGTTTCGTCAGCCTTTCCCTTGTCATATGGGGAAGTCCCGATAGTAATCAAGCTGTCTTCCAATGTTTTGTTGTCTGTCACTTTTATTGGCTTTCCGTTTACAAAGGCTCCCTTACCCTTTAATGCTGTAAACAGCTCCTTCAGATAAGGGTTGTAGACTATTCCGGCATAGGGACTTGCGTCAACAACAAGACCCAATGCTATGCATGAATATTTATAGCCGTACATTAGATTTGTCGTGCCGTCCACAGGATCCAATATCCAGGTGTACTTCCCCAGAGAAAAATCATTTGCTTTTGTTTCCTCGGCAATAATACTGCTTTCCGGCAGTATTTCCTTTAAGCGTTTAATCATAATCTCCTGGACCTTCAGGTCTATTTCGGTAACAAAATTGGCATCTCCGCTTTTTGTCAAAACCTTTTTATCATCCATATCGCATAACAGATATCCGCTTACTTCCCGAACCAAGCTGACAGCTTCATTTATTGCATTGTCCAGTATTTTATCCATATGTATGCCCATGCCCGGCATTTCTCACAAAACATGATGATAGAAACAGCATGGGCCGGTACCTCCTTCAGCCATTTTTATAACTTCTTTCAACCTCTAACCTAATTCCTGGTATCTTTTTATCTTTCTGGTTGTTGTCTTTTCAAATTCCGTATCCCGTAAGGTAAATTCCTTGACATACTTGTAAGTAACCAATTCCCTGTTAATTCTCTTAACCTCTAAACTGATTATTGAATTTACATCCTTATGTTCAATAACACCACTCTTTACATCCTCATCGATCTTCTCCCTGTCCGGCACTATCTGGGCGCAGACAACCATATCATCTTTTCCGTCCATGCCGTAAACAAGGGATTCCTTGATATAATCACTTCTGTTCAGAAGAGTTTCAATTTCTTCAGGATATACATTCTTTCCGTTTTTTGTAACAATAACATTCTTCATCCTGCCGGTTATGTGTATGAACCCGTCGGCATCCAAAAAACCCATGTCTCCGGTATAGAACCAGCCGTCCCGTATAGCTGCATCGGTAGCCTCTTTATTTTCATAATAGCCCGACATGACACTGGGACCCTTGACCTTGATTTCACCGATATTCTCACTGTTGGGATTGTCTATTACAACCTGCAAGCCCGGCAGAGGAAGGCCTGCCGCGTCATCCTTGAACCAGCAGTCTCTGTTGAGGCCCACAATGGGTGCACATTCGGTAAGACCATAACCCTGCACCAGTTTAATGCCTATTTCACGGAAACCTTTTGAGACCATCGGATCAATTGCAGCAGCTCCGCTTATAAATAATCTCAGGTGGCCGCCCAGGGCATTGTGAATTTCAGCAAACAGTTTTCTTCTGATATCGGCACCGAAAACCCCGGCTATTTTGCTCAATCTGATTCCCAGCTTGAGCTTTCCTGTTCCTCCGGGCTTTTTGGCAACCTGATTCATAAGCTGTTTGTGGATGGATTCAAATACAAGGGGAACTCCGTTCATAACGGTACAGCCTGATTCCCGCAAGTTTTTTACTATGTGGCGCAGGCCCTCGCAAAAGGCCACCGTACAGCCCCTGTACATCTGGCACAGGTAACCGCAGGTACACTCATAGGTATGGTGCATTGGCAATACCGATAAAAACACATCCTTATCATCTATATACAGCATGGAACACATGGCCATCAGATTCTCGGCTATATTTCTGTGAGACAGCATAACCGCCTTTGATTTATCAGTTGTTCCAGATGTAAACAGAAGAATATTCATAGCCTCATTATCTATGACAGCATCCAGGAATTCTCTTCCGCCCTGTTTCAAGAGTTCGCTTCCCTTTTTTATCAGCCCGCCGTATGAGAGCTGACCGTCGGAATCTTCCTCAAGATCCATATTTATAAAGTATTTGCAGCTGGTTATATTCTTTAATATGTTTTCAATATTATCCGATACCGCCCCTGAAAAAATTATGGCGTCCGCATGGCTGCGCTGCAAGCAGTTCTCTATCTCATTCTGCGGGAGTTCCTTGTCCAGCGGAACAATTATGCCCGTTCCGTTGCAGACAGCCAGATAGGAGGTTGCCCACTCATATCTGTTCTCACCGATCAAAGCAATTTTTTTACCTTTAAGATCCAGACTCAACAAAGCTGTCCCCAGGGCATCAATATCTTCCTTGAATTTTTTAAAGGATACTGGGACATAATCTCCCCCTGTTTTCGGTTTGACAAGGAAAGCAGCCTTGTCCGCATAAAGCCTTGCGCTCTGTTCCATCATATCCTTGAGATTAGAGATTTTTCTTACATCATACAACGGTTTGTTTTTCATTGGTGGTACCCTCCAATATGCAAATTATTCCGCTTTTCGTAAAACTCCGTAAAACATTGTATCACATTAAATGTAATCTTGACAGCAGAATATAAAATTATCAGCCGTTCTTCTGCCCTCTGAAATAGCCAAGATACTCCATACAAAATTCATCCTTGCCCGCAATCATTTCTGCAATGAATATAGTACTTTGTATCTGTTCGTTTGTTATATCCACAATACCGCTGTCAAGTCCGGCATAAATAGCTGTGTTAAGGAACGCAGCATTTATGTTTGATCTTTTAGGCAGACCGAAGGATACATTTGAAACTCCGCAGATAATATGAATATCCGGCTGTGCTTTTCTCAAGGCTGTTATGGAATCTATGGTAGTTTTCGCATTTTCATTGTCAACTGCAAGGGCTTCTGCCAGAACATCAATATAAATTTTATCCTTTGCAATCCCTGCCTCCTGAAGTATCTTAACCAGCTTAAGCGAATTTTCCACTCTTTTTTCAGCTGTTTTCGGAATGCCGTCCTTATCTATGGGCAAACATACAACCCCGGAATTATAGGACTTTACAACCGGTAAAAGCTCATTTATCCTGTCCTGAAGAGTTATTGAATTGATTATAACTTCTCTTCCGGATGTGAGCCCGATGGCTTTTTCAATCACTGCCGGGGAAGGTGAATCCAACATAATACCGCATTCGGTATTTTCGAGCACTATACCCAGAACATATTCCAGCATCTCCGTTTCCTGTTCTCTGAAAATTGCGGTATTGATATCAAGAAAATCTGCTCCGGCGTTTTGTTGATCAATGGCGATTTTCCTGAGCTCTTCAGTATTTTTTTCTTTCATAAGCTCAAATATTTTCGGGATTGAACTGTTTAACTTCTCACCTACTATTATCATACCTTTTTCTCCTTATCCTTAATCCTTTTTATTAACTCACAAACTACATGAATCCTCTTCAGAGGTGTCATTATATAAAATCCTGAAACATATTCATATAATTTATTTATACACTTCATTGAGTATTCTATTCCAAGTAATTCCGATTCTTCCCTGCTCTTGTCCCGGAAGCTTTCAACAGTGGCTTCATCTATGTCTATTCCCGGAACCTCATTATTAATAAACTGTGCATTCTTGTATCCCACTATTGGCATTATTCCTGCAAACACCGGTACTTTTAAGACTTCAACAGCTCTGATCACATTATTAACGGCAATTTCAGTATATGTTGCCTGGGTCAGGAAAAAACTGATTCCATTTTCAAGCTTTTTAACGGCACGTCTTAATTCAGCTTCAAAATTAGGCGCATTTACGTTCAAGGCTCCGCCTATTTCAAAGGAGGCCTCACCGAATACGTTGTCATTCAGGCTCGATACGTAATTTGCCAGATCTGAGGAGTTCATACTGTAGACGCCCTTAACATCCTTTCTTTCAATAATGGCAATGGGGTCACCTGTAACAAGCAATATGTTTCTGATACCCTCGATACTTAAGCCCAGCAGGGTTGCCTTAATACCCAGCAGATTCTTATCCCTGCAGGTAATATGAGGCATTGCGGGCAAGCCCGACTCACGCTGCAGTCTGGCAGCCAATATTGAACTGTCGGCTCTGGCTTTTGCCAACGGAGAGTCGGCGATGGTTATCATATCGGCACCGGCTGTCTTTAGCAGAAAGGTATCCCGGAGCATATACTCCCAATTTGTATCGAAGGGAGGATCTATTTCAACCAGTATGGGCTTTTTTTCAGTTATGAGCCTTTGAATCAAAGGCTTTTTATTGACAGTTAAGACCGGGTTGTCAACCAGCTGTTCGTCCTTAACAGCTGCATTCCCGCTGCCGGCCAGCAATTTTGCGGCAGCAGCTATGTGATGCGGTGTCGTTCCGCAGCATCCGCCCAGTATCCTCACACCCAGATTTTTCAATTCCAGCATCTTTCCTGCGAAATATTCGGAATTGTCAACATAAACAGCCCTTCCCCGTTCTGAGGAAGGATATCCCGAATTTGGCATGACAGATATGAGCCTGCCCTTGATATCCAGCTGGCTGACCAGCCTGCACATATGTGCAGGTCCGCTGATGCAGTTAAAGCCACAGGCATTAATCAGTCCTCCTGCACTTACTTTTTTGAATATATCCTGAAAAAACAATCCATCCTTGGAATACCCGTCGGGGTAGACGGCAAAGGACGCAATAATAACGGCATCGGGTTTTTTAAGTCTGATATGGGCAGCTAGTTCAAGGACAATATCATAACGTGAAAAAGTCTCAAACAGAAAATTTTCCGCACCGCATTGAAGGAAAATATCTGCCAGGCTTTTGTATTCCGGCTCTTCCTCCCTGCCCTGTGTTGAGGGTATGGGTCCGATATCCGCAAAAACAGCTACTGCCTTGTTCCCCACAGCATCATTGGCTATTTCCCAGCCTTTTTTAATTATTTGCTCCACCTCTGATTGCTCACATGCCAAAGAAAACCTGTTAGCCGCAAAGGTATTTGTCTTTATGGCATTGGCACCGGCTTCGATGTATTCCCTGTGTATATGGAATATTGCCTGACTGTCATACAGGTTGGCAGTCTCACATGCAATACTGTTGTTATGCTTTGAGGAGTAGTAGGTACCCATGGCACCATCAAACAGAAAATAATCCTTGTTTTCAAATATCTTCATAAAATTCAATTCCTTAAGGTAATAAGGATATCGGAGCCAGGCCCTGCGGGCTCAAGTCCTATACCCTTTGGAATATTATACGTTTAGTTATTGTGTCAGTCAAGGAATACATTGGTAGGGTTTCCATAAAAATTAAGAACATATTGTAGTTTATTGTAAAAAGGTGTAAAATTATAACATGAGTTTTATTTTGACATAATATAAGGAGTGGTTTTGAAATGGATATTGAAGCTTTATCGATGTTGAAGTCACAAGCCGCAGTCAGCGAGAAAGTTGGCATTGCCGTAACAAAACTTGCAATGAACGCTGCTGCCGAGGATTCACAGGCTCTTACAAAAATGATGGAACTCAGTGTCAATCCCGGTATAGGAAGCAATTTTGACCAAAGCGTTTGATTATTTCAGATAAGCGTACATACAGGTCCTATATTGTTAAGAAAAACGATCTAAAAGCAGTAAAACCATAAGCCCGGCTCCAACCGGTCTTATGGTTTTTTGTTGTGCCGGCAATCAGGTTCACGCTGGCACTAGTGGTCTGTAACACCTTAAAAGTCATAAATTGTTATTTTCTGAAAATTCGGTCAGCTATTTTTCTGGCGGTTTCAGAGGCCGCTATTCCTCCCATGGCTGTTTCCCTTAACTGGTATGGAAGCATTTTCCCTACTTTGTACATGGCCTCTACAACCTCATCAAAGGGCACGTTGCTTTTTATGCCTGCCAGGGCCAGATCTGCAGAAGTCACCGCATTTACCGCCTGTGACGCGTTCCTTTTGGCGCAGGGCACTTCCACCAGGCCGGCAACAGGGTCGCATATGAGCCCCAGAATATTCTTCAAGGCAATAGCTGCAGCATTAAGGCTCATGTCGGGTGTGCCGCCGGCCAGCTCAACAACCGCTGCTGCGCTCATTGCAGCAGCCACACCGCATTCAGCCTGACACCCCCCTTCTGCTCCGGCTACGGTAGCATTCTTTACAATGATGGCCCCGATGCCGGAGCAGGTGATTAAGCCCCTGATAGCGCTTTCCTCGTCCAGCCCCAGCTTCTCGCACACCGAGATTATGACGGCGGGCACTATTCCGCAGGAGCCCGCCGTAGGAGCTGCACACACTCTGCCCATGGAAGCGTTTACCTCACAGGAGGAAAGTGCTCTTGCCATCATCCTGCACATAAAGTCCCCGGATATAGTCCTGCCTTCCTCGGTAAAATCATTTATTCTTTTGGAATCACCCGCAATCATGCTTCCCACAGTCTCCTGAGGCTCGGTTAAAGCCTTTTGGGAGGAATCCTTCATGACATTGTACCTTTTTCTCATTGCATCTTTTATTTCCTGCTCCGACCTTTCCGATAATTTCATTTCATTTTCAAGAATGACATCGTAAAGCCTCAGGTTCCTGCTGTTTGTGAGCTCTAAAAGCTCCCGCCCGTTACTGTACATAAACTCTCCTTATATTTTATAATCCCTTATTCTCCATGAAATTCATTACCTTTACATCGTCAACATATTCAATTTTAGCCAGCTGATCTATGATTGCATGAGATATTTCGTCATCAGTTTCAATGATGGTAGAGGCCTCTGTCCCCTTTTCCTTACGGCTGACCCTCATGACGGCGATGTTTATGTTATTTTGAGCCAGCAGTGAGGTTATCTCACTGATAACACCCTTCTTATCCTTATTCCTGGTTATAATAACAGGATTTTCAGCTGCTATTTCCACCTCAAAATCATCTATATTCGTTATCAGTATTCTTCCTCCTCCGATAGACGCTCCTATCACCTTGTGATACTTGTTATTGCTGTCTATGATTTCAATCAGTACGGAATTGTCATGTGCGTTGGTCAGATCAATTTCCCTGAACTGGCAGTCAATGCCGTTTAATTCGGCAATTGTAAAGGAATTCCTGATATTTTCGTCATCCTCCTTCATCCCAAGTACCCCTGCCACAAGTGCCTTATCGGTGCCATGCCCTTTATAGGTTTTGGCAAAGGAACCGTGGAGTCCGAATACGACCCTTTTGACATCATCATTGGCCACCGTCCTCGCAATCCGTGCTATTTTTGCAGCCCCTGCGGTATGTGAGCTGGAGGGGCCGATCATTATGGGACCCAATACATCAAAAATACTAATTTCTATTGTAATCACCCTTTCAAGTTATGAACTCAAACCCATATATCAATTATATAAGAAATATATAAGAAAATCCAAAATAGTATCTGTATTTTATCGATTGTTTTACAAATATAAATTACCCTTATTTTGAAATTAGCCAGAAAAAATTTTGTAAGGCTCTCCTTGCATGTTCAGAATGAATCACTTTTTTGAAAGCCCCATGCAGCCGGCGGTTTCTGTTTTCCAAAAGGACTTGTGGTCCACCAGGGTCCTTGTTCCCGTCATGCCCTGGAAAGGCGGACATGCACCGGCTGTTCCGGCAAATGGTACAATCGCTTCCTCTCCGTCCGGAATAAAGCTGACCTGAACCGACAACGATGCGTCAACTGCGTATTACGCCATTTACAGATACTCAAACACTGAAACCATAAATATAACTTCAAATGAAAGCGCTAAAAAACTCATTGCCACAGTCAGGCGTAAAACCCCTGGTCTGCAGCAGTTTACCGACACCTCGGGAACCGGAATGAACGGAGTATATGTTGTTTCAGCACTTGACAGACTCCATAACCAAAGCCAGGGCTTAAAATTAAGCAATGGATCAAAATATTTTAGCGACGTGGGACAGAATAATTTTAAGCCCATGGATAATTCCAAACGGGGAGATTTTATTCTGATGCTTGTAAAAACCGTAGGACTGCAAGCCGGCTTCAGCAGTAATTTCAACGACGTACCGGTGAATTCCTATTATTACAATGCAATTGGAACAGTCCGGGCGCTGGGGATTACCTCGGGGACGGGAAATGGAAATTTCGACCCCAAATCAGGTATTACCCGTCAGGATTTGCTGGTACAGGTGTACAAAGTTGCCCGAGCTGCAGGTATTCCTTTACAGTCGGCGGACAAGAGTGAACTGTCCGGATTTTCCGATTCCTCTCAGATAAGCAGCTATGCAGCCGAGGCTATGGCCGCAATGGTTAGGAACGGGATCATCAGCGCTCCGGCAACAGGCTCAATCCAAGAGCCCAGGCCACAAGAGCCGAAATTTCCGTAATATTGTCAAAGCTGCTGCAAAAACTTAATTAGACAGGCCGGAATGTGTAGTTCTTTTACTTTTTGAAATACTTGCTCATGACCTGTGAGGATATTTTTGCAGCTGCGGTTCCGCCGTAACCGCCCTCCTCCACTATGACTGCAACAGCTATTTCAGGCTTTTTATACGGTGCAAAGCCGATAAACCAGCTGTGGGGAGTTTTGCTTTCAATATGCTGTGCCGTACCGGTTTTTCCGCACACCTGAATCCCGCTGACCTGTGCCCTTGTACCAGTGCCTTTTGCAACAACATCTCTCATAAACCTTTTTATCTCGGCAGCATAGCCCGGAGAAGTAATCTGATCGATTTCACCAGCCCTGGCTTCTTTAACGGTGTTTCCGCTGTAATCAACTACCTTGTCCACAAGTACAGGCTTCAGCATAACTCCGTCATTTGCTATGGTCTGCGCCACCAGTGCCATCTGTACCGGAGTGGCCAGCACTTCTGCCTGACCTATTCCGGCCTGGGCGAGATTTCCCTTTTCAGAGGCATCATATTGGGGAAATCTGCTGTTGTCAATGACTATTCCGTCGGCCGGAATAGGTCTGTTGAATCTGAATTTTTCCGCCGTTTTGAATAGATTCTTCTCCAGGCGTATCCCGAGATTTCCGAAGAACACATTACTGGATTTTATCATGGCCTGTTCAAAATTAATTTTCCCCATGGCCTTCCCTTTATCATTGCTCAGCGTATAATCCTGGCCTAGAACCAGTTTACCCTCATCATTGAAGGTTTCATTTTCTATTCCGTCAATATTTTCAAATGCACTGACACCCGTAACTACCTTAAAGGTCGAACCGGGGGGATATAGCCCGGAAACGGCTCTGTTCAGCAGCGGCCTTTGTTCGTCGGTGCTTATCTTCTTCCAGTTTTCCTCCAGTTTGTTCGGGTCATATGAAGGCTTTGATACCATAGCAAGGATTTCCCCCGTATCAACCTTAATCACCACAACTGAGCCACGGGAGGAGCCAAGGGCATTATATGCCGTCTGCTGAAGTCCAAGGTCAAGAGAGGTGTACACATCATCACCCTTTTTGTCCACTTCCTTGAAACCGTTTCCCACCCACGCCAGAAACGATGCCGATATGTTGCTGGACAAATAACTGTCATAAAGGTTTTCAAGCCCGGAGATACCGTACTGGGGGTCGTAATAGCCAAGCACATGTGCAGTGGCCGCTCCTCCCTTATATGTTCTCTTATACTGATTGTTCTTTGTCTTTTCACTGACAGACAGCTCTTTTCCGTTTTTATCATAAATAGTTCCCCTTACCACCTTGTTTCTTATGTCCCACATTCTTCTATTATCCGGCCTGGTGGAAATCTCAGGTCCTCTGAAGAGCATGAAATATGAAAGATAGCTTATTAAAACGATAAAAACTATCAAAAAAATTATCATTACGCGTTTTATATTTGTTGTCAGATTGTCCATTTACTTATCACCTTACATCTACTTACTTTTTATTTTAGGAATGATTACACGTAAATCCGCTTAAAATATATACCTCATGTATCAGCCGGTTTCTTCATCACCTTCGGATACCTTCTGAATAATACTTAATGACAAAAAGCTGATCAACAGTGAAGTCCCGCCATAGCTGACAAACGGCAGAGTAATGCCTGTCAACGGTATAAAGCCTGTAACTCCCCCCACGATTACAAGAGTCTGAGTGGCGATCATTACACTGAGCCCTGCCGTCAAAAGCTTTGTAAAATTATTCTCGGCATGGATGGCACTCCTGATCGATCTGTAAAACAGGAGGAAATGCAGAATTAAGATGGCAAGTCCCATCAATAGTCCCATTTCTTCACAAATAACCGAGAATATAAAATCCGATTCATTAACTGCTACATAACCCGGATGACCCATGCCAAGACCTCTTCCAAAGAGACCTCCCATAGCAATGGCATACATGGATTGTACAAGCTGATAGCTTTCGTTGTAAACATAATCCCATGGATTAAGCCAAATCATAAAACGTCTCCGGATATGGCCGAAAACCGCATAGCTGGCCGCTCCTCCTGCTCCGAACAAACCCAGGGAAATCAGGACATAAAGCTTTTTTGAGGTTGCAAGATAAACCATTGTCACCGATACTGCAAATATGATCAGAGCTGTTCCAAGGTCCTTCTGCAAAACCATAAAACCCAGCGAAATTATTATGACTATTCCGGGCTCAATAAGCTGTTTTCTTGATTTAATATCCGAAAGAGCTGTTGACAGGTAAAGTATAAGAAATATTTTACCGAATTCCGATGGTTGGAAGCCGTAAGGTCCGATTTTTACCCAGTTTTTCGCACCGAGTATTTCTACGCCGATAAATGTGGCCATTGCCATAAATGCTATCGTTCCGGCCAGAAATACATATCTGTACCTCGCATATTTTACAAGTCCCTTTTTGAGATAGAGCACAACGAATAAAAACATCACTATCCCTATTACAAGCCATAAGAGCTGTTTAAGAGCCGTTGTCCGGTTGAGACGGAACAGCATTATCATTCCGATGGAACAAAGCAGCATTGCAAGCAGGAATATAAGTCTGTCGCCCATGGGATAATACTTTTTAAGGACCCAGGCCGTCACGGCTATTATAACCGTTATTACCGCAAAAAACACTCCGGCCATGGGGTCAATGGGCTTGCCTAAAAAAGCCAGATTAAGAAATCCAAAAAATATAAATAAATATATCATAAGCTGTAAAGTTTTCAGTCTTTTTGTCAATATTAACCTCCATGAGCCACATTTGTGGCCACAAAATGTTATGAAAATTTATATCCTTTACTGCTATAAGGCGAATAAAGGAGGTTAATTGGCCATTTCAGCCTTACTCATCGTCAGTTACCGTCAGCACTGTTTGAGAAATACTTATCTCATCTCCGGGCTGGAGGCTTTTTTTGTCCACCATGATACCGTTAATAAAAGTACCGTTTGTTGAGTTCAGATCCTCCAGCATATAACGGCCGTCTTCAAAATATATTTTTGCATGATAGTTTGATACGGAGGGTGACGGCAGCACCATCTGGTTAAACTTGTTTCTGCCTATGGTAAGTTTGTTTCCGATAGGTACACTGTCTCCTTCAACGAAATTCCCGCCGTCCCCGGGATAAACGATTTTCAGTTTCCAGCCAAGATTCTTTCCGCCCGCCAGGCTGCCCCTCTTAACATCCTTTGACATGATTTTCAGGGCTTGAACAATAATAATATATATAATCACAATAAGTACTATTTTCAATAATATACCGAAAAAACTTAAGTCCAGTAAGTCAAATCTCATAAGTACCTCCTTTAACCGGATTTTAAACCTATTATATACAAATACTCTCCATTTTACAAATTGTCTGCAATGCTGCGCACCGAACCATTAAATTAACCTGTAGTGCTGGTTAATTTAACTTTGTCCAAACAGCGAAAAAGCACGTCATCGTTAAAATGACATGCCTTTGGATTCAATTACTTATTTAATATAAGAGCAGCAATAATCGGTCAATTCTTTTACAACAAGTTTGAACTTTGAATTTGCTTTAACTTCAAACTCCTGTCCCCCTTCAATTGCCAGCCAGTTTTCCTCTCCCGGAAGCAGTACTTCAAGCTTGCCTGCCATTATCTCCATAAGCTCCTTGTCTGCTGTTCCAAACTCGTACTCTCCGGGCATCATTATACCCAGTGTCTTTTTTTCACCGTTCTCAAAAATTACGGTTCTGCTTGTAACCTTTCCGTCAAAATAAACGTTTGCCTTCTTTATGATATTTACCTTTTCAAATGTATCCATACCGTTCTCCCATACAGTTAAATAATTTACACATTAACGCATTAATTTACAAAATTTATTTATGAAAGATTAACATATATTTGTGATAGTGTCAATTAACCGGTACTCGCAAGAAAAAAGCCACGCTCTGGTAAAAAGTTCATTTTTAAATAGTATTTGAGAAAAAACTAGCACTTTTGAGGTATAATATTGTATTATTATAGTATAATACATCTTTGGATATTTGTTGAGGTGCGTTTATGCAGAATTTTATTATACCATTGTTGATAATTCTGAATATATTTGGATTTATACTGGTATCATTAGATAAATTTAAAGCTAAGAACAAATTGTGGAGAATACCTGAAAGGTCCTTTTTCATCCTGTCCATACTTGGAGGAAGTATCGGGGTATATGCCGGATTATTCGTATTTCATCACAAAACCAGAAACTGGTATTTCATGACCCTTATGCCGTTTATAATTTTGGCGCAAGCTGTTTTTATTTATTACCTGCTCAATAAATAGAGGATCTTTTGTAAAAGAAAGATCCTCTTTTTTTGTGTCCAAATGAAATACAGCCAGTAATAAACCTGTCTCATGATGAATAGCATTTATAATAAGGCTTAAACGATAATAAGACATAAATGGAGCTATGGTTAAATGGGACTGGACAAATTTTATAAAAACTCTGCAATTCTTACTATGTCAAACTTAATAACAGGATTCATCGGATTTGCTTTTTCCATAATTCTTTCAAAAAAACTTGGAGCTGAAGGATTGGGATTGTACGGTCTCATTATGCCGGTATATTCCCTGCTGCTGTGTCTCACAGCCGATGGATTGATTACCGCAGTCTCCAGAACCTGTGCCGTATATAACAGTAAAAAGAATTACCGTAATCTCATAAGAACAGTAAAGGTTGCAATTGGTTTTATAGGGTTATGGAGCATTTGTGTGGCTTTCCTTGTCTTTCTGAACGCCTCCAATATCAGTAATTTCTTTATAAAAGACAGCCGGGCTGCAGATGCAATAAGAATAATCTGTCCTGCGCTGGTTTTCATACCCATGTCTGCCATATTCAAAGGGTTCTTTTATGGCTTTGAAAGGTTTACAATTCCTGCCGGTATCGATATCCTTGAAAAATGTATCCGGGTAACCATCCTTCTCGCCACCATGGCCATACTTTCAGTCAAAAACATAAAAGGAGCCGTAACAACGGCATATTTTGCACTGGCCGTAGGAGAAGCCATCAGTATGATAATGCTGTTTACAGCTTATAAACTGTTTTCCGGCAAGCTGGTTCCGGTAAAGACAAAAGTAAAAAATCCTTTGCAGCTGCTGGTTGATATATTGATGATATCATGCCCTTTGAGCTTGAATGGATTCCTGTCCTCAATACTGAATACGGCATCCACGCTTATTCTCCCGAGAAGACTGGTGAGTACGGGTATGAGCTATGATACCGCGCTTGAGATGATAGGAAAATTTATAGGTATGTCTTTGACAACAGTAAATCTCCCCTTTATAATTGTGGGGTCAATGATGACGGTAATGATACCCGATATGTCACTGAGCCTGAGTAAAAAGGATTCCTGGAGTACTGAAAACCGGATCTCCCAGGTGCTGCGCGTATCCTTTCTGGTTGGCCTGGGCACACTGATCGTCTCGGTCTGCATTCCTCAAAAACTGGGACTTTTATTCTACGGCAGGGACGATCTGGGACAGATGATTATGGTGGCCGGAGTCTGCAACTTCATAAGCTATGTTACCGCCGCCACCTTTGGTATCCTTAATGGTCTCGGAAAACAAAATGCAAACCTCAGGAATTCCATAATCGTTTCTGTGGAAGGTCTGCTTTTGGTAATACTTTTCACCGGAATTCCCTCCCTGAACATTTTCGGTTACGGTATTTCACTGGTAATTTCTTCGGTCACCGGACTGGTGCTGAATTTATACGAAATCAGAAAGATCTGTGAGTTCAAGGTATCATTCTTACGGGGTTCAGCCTTCGCTCTCTTCGGCCTTGCAGGCTACCTCTGCGTAAAGCTCATCAGCAATATCATACCCGACAATCTGATAGTATTTGACGTTCTGCTTTCCACAGGAGTTTGTTTCCTGGTGATATTCTATCTGACCAAAATGTATAATTTCAGGCATAATCTTCTTTAACCTCCATATTCCTTCAGTTTTCACAGACCTGCGGCAAATATGCCTCCACCGTGCCTCTATTAATGCTATAATAACAGATATGTTAATATTTTTATATTTTATATGTTGGAGGCCAATATGTTTAAATATGTTGTATTCGATGTAGACGGAACTATGGTGGATACTGAAGAAGCAGTAATGTATGCCTACCAGAGTGTCATTTTCCAAAAACACGGCAGGTATTTCACCGGGGAAGAACTCTTGAAGGGCTATGGAGTGCCAACGCCGCAGTCACTTGAACGATACGGTTTCACTGATATTGAAAGTGCAATGGAGGATTATTATAAGTATCTGGTTGAAGGTTTCAAACGCTGTAAGGCTTTTGACGGCATCAATGATCTGATAGACACTCTGAAGACAATGAATCTGCCTCTGGCAGTCGTAACCTCCAGGTGTGACTATGAAATCAGAATCGACAGTTGTTTGCAGGGCTTCATAGATAGATTTGATGCGGTAATATGTTCGGATGATACCGAAAAACACAAGCCTGACGGCCAGCCGCTGCTGAAGGCCATGGAAAGGTTGGGTGCTTCCCCCGAAGAAACAATATACATCGGGGATACTCTCTTTGACAGGCAGTGTGCAAAAAATGCCGGTGTAAGGTTTGCCCTTGCTCTCTGGGGATCAAATAACGCAGATAATATCGATGCGGAGTACTATTTAAAGACTCCCTCCCAATTGCTCGGCCTGCTGAAATAGTATTCTACGCTTTTTCAACTGCCGTTCTTTTTCTGTTTCTGATAAGTCTGAAGGCCGTCAGCACTGCTCCTACCAGGGCAATGAGTCCTGCACTTATATAGGTTACCCGCATGGCAAAAGCAAATTCTGCCTCTTTTCCGGCAACAAAGGTTGTAACTGTATACCCCAGCTGACGGCTCATAACACCATATAATATCAATGTGGATACCGAAACCCCCACTACCAGCCCAAGATTTCTGACAAGTGCATTTATGCTTCCCGCAATTCCAACCCTCTCCCTTGGCACCGACGACATTACCAGGGAATTGTTGGGAGACTGGAACATTCCATTGCCCAAAGCCATTACGGCTATAATCAGCACCAGCTTTACCGGTTGAAAAAACTGGTTCAGGGTAGCCATCATGAAGAAGGCAAAACAAAAGGTCAGAAGGCCTATCAGGGTCAGAAGTTCCGATCCGATTTTGTCCGAAATATGCCCGCTGATTGGAGCCACAACAAACAATACCAGAGGGTATGTCATAAGATAAAGCCCCGACACCGCCGGTGACAGTTTGATCACATCCTGCAGATAGAAGGGCAGGAGTATGTTTGAACAGTTCATGGCCACAAAAAGCAGAAAACCGCATAATATACTCAGTGAAAAAAGCTGATTTTTAAAGATATTCAATTGCAGCAGAGGACTTTCCTCTTTTCTTTCTACCTTTAAGAACATTATGAAGGCTATGACTGCCAGAGCAAAACCTGCCAGAATCAAAGGGTTTGTGAAACCCACCTGTTCACCTGCCAGAAGCGCCGCAAATAACGCAACAATAAACACCAGAAACAGCAGTGCCCCTTTTACATCGAAACGGGCTTTCCTGCTCTCTTCGTCCCTGGGAAGAATCTTTAGACCAAGAATAAATGCAAAAACACCTATTGGTATGTTTATAAGAAAAATATACTGCCAGGCCGCCGCATCTACAATAAAACCTCCAAGAGGAGGTCCCACCAGGGTTCCCAGTGCAACAAAAGATCCGGTTATACCCAGCGCCTTTCCTCTCTCACCCGCCGGAAAAACTCTTGTAATAATTCCCTGATTGGTCGCCATAAATCCGGCAGCTCCCACAGCTTGAATAATTCTGGCAAGTATGAGTATATATAATGAATTGGATATGGCACAAAGTAAAGAGCCCACCGTAAAAATAACCGTTCCGATTTGAAATATCTTTACAGTACCTTTTATATCTCCCAATCTTCCGAATATGAGTATGGTTGCCGAAATGGCAACCAAATACACAGACACTATCACCGAAATCGAATTCATTCCAACCTTGAAATAGCCTGCCATAACCGGTAAGGCAACATTTACTATGCTGCTGTCCAGACATGCCATAAAGGTCAGAAGTACTATATTAATAAGGATTAATCCCCTGTTTTTGTATTGAAGCTGATTCTCCATATGTTCCCGGTCTCTCCATCCTGTTCATATTTTTAGTCAAAAAATCCCTGTAAATCCTGTATTCACAATAAATTCATATTAGAATAGCACATTTTCCTCTATATGGCAATCGGCAAAAGAAACAAACGCAAACCAAAGAGTTACTGATTATATTTTGCCAAAAAATTGTTAATGTATTACCTTGAATGAATCCGATTTCATAATATTACGTACAACCACAATGCCCGAAAACAAAATAAATCCGGCTATAAGGAATATCATCTGCATACTTCCCACTGACAATTTCCATGCCGTAAACTCAAACTTTTCCGAAACGGTCAGAAAGTATGAACCTGCAAGAGTACCGATAAAGCCTATAACTCCATTAACAGCCGACGAAAATCCCAGAAAAACCGTCTTGTTATCAGGAGGAGAAAAACTGTACTGCAGGTTATTCAACGATATGTTGATGCCGCCGATAGCTGCCCCTCCTAAAATATGTGCTATGGGAAGAAGGATGGCTACCGTGCTTTTATTAATGAAAAACCATATGAAAAAGCTTGTTATTTGTATAAAAATCATTAAATTCATCAAGTAAAGCCAGGACTTCCTGTCGGCAAGCCTGCCCCAGAAATATACCGAAATAACACTTGCCAGTGATGCCAGTACAGCCATTATGGTTATTAATCCATAGCCCAGCTTCAGAGTTGAAACCATGTAAACAGACGTAAATGGAAATGCAAACTGGTAGCCAAAATTCCAAACAGCCATCAATATTGATATGTTCACATACTTTTTGTTTTTTAAAGGTATTCTGAATATGTTAATCACAGATATGTCTGTTTTCAATATTTCGTTGGGCGGCTCCTTCATGCCGGAGAAAACAATAAAATTGACCAGTGTTATAATTATTACAAATATATATAATATGACAAATCCTCCGAGCTGATATCCCGCCCTGTCGAATTTGTCAAGCACCTGGCCCATTACAAGTGTTACGATTGTCACAGCACCCAATACTATTGCTTCACGGCGCCCGTAATATGTTCCCCTTATGCCTTCCGGGGTAATCTTCAACAGCCAGGTCGTAGCTGAAGGCATTATGGATGCCAGAAACAGGTTTGCAACCAGGAACATTCCTATTAATAATACGATTCGCAGCGAATTTGGCATATCAATAAACGGGATTACAATCATTGTTCCCAGCATAAGCCTGCCGATGAGGCAAAATAAGATTGTGATAAACTTCCTGTTTACCATTCTTTCAAACATCAGAGGCGAGAATACCGTAACGATTCCTGCAAATACCGGAATTGCCGAGACAATACCCGATATCTGGTTACTTGCCCCCAGATAGTTGGCAAAACCCACCAGAAAAGAGCCGCTTGTGAGAGTCAGTATACTTCTGGCCGTGCCCCCTTCATAAATTGATAAATTTCTCGATCGGGCCATTTCTTTTTCGTTAAGGTCCGTTTTATTATAATAAAGGTTACCGATTTTTTCCGACAGTTTCATTAAATTCCCCCGACTAATTCAAGCGATTGCAACCTTAAAGGAAATAAGTACAAATTCAGCCTCAATTTTTTTCGCAAAAAAATATAGCAAAGCACATGTTTGACACATGCTCTGCCATATTAACATAACACATTTACCCTCAATTGACAATGTACAATACGTTTTTGAGTGGTTAATTTGCCCTGCGGCTGCCTTGAAGCCGCTTGAAAGGTACAAAGCCTTACTGCACACCTTTGCCTTGCTGACGCAAGGCAAGGACCACGTCAAAGAAAAGTGGCAAAATAGCTTTCTGTGAAGCAATATTACTGCCTACCCGACTACCACGCCTTTTTTTAGTATAATATTTGCATAAAGTGCAGCTTCACTTGTTGCTATAACTGCATATGCACTTCTGGCCCTTTCATAAAACGCATAGCGTTCTATATTTTCAACCCTGTTATTTACCGGCTCGTATTTATTTATAAGCGACCTGCAGACCTCCCAGATGGGAGTTTCGGCAGTATCTCCGGGAACCACCTGCATCAGTGCGGCCTGGGCTTCCGAATAAGGGTCCAGCGGAAAGAACTTCAAAATGGCCTCAAGCACTTCAGGCACCCCATGTCCATCCAGCCTTACCAGCCTTTGTGCACAGCTGCTTGCAGGAAAGTTTCCGTCGGATATTACCAATTCATCGCCATGCCCCATTTCCATTAATATTTTAAGCAATTCCGGCGATAAAACATGAGGTATTCCTTTTAACATAAAAACCTCCTATTATTTATACAATGGGCCATAAGCCTGGCAAGCCCTGTAATCGGCCCCTTCCAGGTCCTTTGTTCCAAAGGCGGCAAAGCTGTGAGGCCTGTAAATGTCCTTGTCAGCCACATTGTGCAGTGATACCGGTATCCTGAGCATGCTGGCAAGCGTTATAAGATCCTTTCCGATATGGCCATAGCTGAAGGCCCCGTGATTTGCCCCCCAGTTGGCCATTACAGAGTAAACATCTTCGAAACCCTTTGAGCCCAATCTTGGGACAAACCATGTTGTGGGCCAGGTTCTGTCCGTTCTTTCATCCAGGATTCTATGGGTTTCGTCGTCCAGAGTGACAGTATGGCCCTCTGCGATTTGCAGCACGGGGCCTACTCCCTGCACGAGATTTACTCTTATAAGAGTTACAGGCATCTCATTCTGTGTTTTAAAGTGGGATGAGAACCCGCCTCCTCTGAAGTACCCCAGATTAGCAGGACACCAGTCTGTGGCAGCCGTAAGATTTTTTACATCCTCTTCGGTAATTTTCCACCACTGTTTAATCAGCGCCTTACCTGTTTCATCCTTGGCAAGTCCGGCTCCATCCAGCGCTGCGGCTCCTGAATTTATCAGGTGTATAAATCCGTTTTGTGCAAGACCTTCCGGCTTCCTGCCGGTAACCCTTTCTACCGCTTCAGGACTCCAGTAGGTCCTTACATCTGCAAATACGCTTGCCGTTCCGGTGAGCAATTTTCCAAACAGCATTGCCATGCCGTTTAAAGTATCATTTTCAGTCGCAAGGATTGTGGGCTCCTTTTTGCCGTTCCAGTCAAAGCTGGAGTTAAGTATTGCTTCGGTAAAATCACCGTTAGGCAGCCAATCGGTCCACATCCTCTGCCCCTGGAAACCTCCCAGAATTGCATTTCTGCCCATTGCCTCCTCATGGAAGCCCATTTCGTCCAGTACAGGATTCCCATAGAATATATCCTTGATTATAAGGGTCATTTTAGCTATAAATTCCCATTCCTTATCTTTTTCATCTTTGGAGTGTCTCACCTCTTCCGGATTGGGGTCATAACCTTCCCTGCAATTTTTCTTGATCCAGGCCAGTGCTTTATCGTATTCCTTATGGTCATAAATTCCCTTGTCAATTCTTCTGAGAATTTCAGTCAGGTCCACCCATTCCGCCCTGATACCGAAGTACTTTTGCAGAAAATCCGGATCGCAGAAGGAACCCATAATGCCCATTGATACCGAACCCAGATTGACATATGCCCTGTTCTTCATGAGCCCCACTGCTATTGCACATCTGCCGAATCTGAGGATCTTTTCCTTAACATCCTCGGGGATTTCAGTATTCTCCATATCCTGAACGTCCTTTCCGTATATGGAGAAAGCCGGAAGTCCTTTTTGGGCATGTGCTGCCATTACTGCAGCCAGATATACCGCTCCCGGCCTTTCGGTTCCATTGAAGCCCCAAACCGCTTTTACGGTCAGCGGATCCATATCCATGGTCTCACTGCCGTAGCACCAGCAGGGAGTTACAGTGAGAGTTGCACAAACTCCTTCTTTTGAAAATTTTTCAGCACATTTCGCCGCTTCGTGGCCTCCGCCGATTGTGCTGTCGGATATTATGCATTTTACCGGGGTACCGTCCGGGTAAACCATATTTTCCTCCAGCAGTCTTGCAGCAGAATAGGCCATATTCATTGTCTGCTTTTCAAGACTTTCTCTGACGCCTCCCCATCTGCCGTCTATTGTCGGTCTGATACCAATTTTCGGATAATTCATATCTTCTCCTCCTGAGTTTTGATTATTGTATTAAAATGTTATTTATTTAAAACTCCCTTGTATACGGAATAATTTTTATTCCAGAGCTCCTGCTGTTTCGGCTTGTATTCAGCGGTATCAAAAGACGACCTTATCACTTTTCTCCCTTCTTTAATACCATTTATTTCGCCTCTTGCTATAAGCTGAACTGCTATATTTCCAATAGCGGTGGCTTCTACAGGGCCTGCTGTAACTTCAAGACCCGTGGCTTCAGCCGTCAGCTGACAGAGGAAACCGTCTCTGGAACCTCCGCCCACAATATGAAGCCTGTTGTATTTCTTTTTCAGACAGGCCAGCAACTGATCATAGGTATACCTGTATTTCATGGCAAGACTTTCATATATGCACCTTATAATCCCGCCATCGGTTTCAGGAACTATCTGCCCGGTTTTATAGGTATATTCTTTTATTCCAAGCGGAATGTTCCCCGGCGACATGAATATGTCTTCATCGGTGTCTATGAAGCATTTAAAGGGTTCCGCCGCTCTTGCCATCGCTTCCATGTCATCATAGGAATAGCTTTTTCCTTCCTTTTCAAATTGCCTTTTTGTTTCCTGCAGCAGCCAGGTACCTGTAAGGTTCTTTAAAAACCTTGTTGTACCGTTTACTCCTATCTCATTGGTAAGGTTATATTCCATGGTTTCCCTGGTTATTACCGGTTCTTCCAGCTCAGTACCAAATAAAGCCCAGGTTCCGCAGGACATGAACAAAAAGTCCTGATCAGCCGGAACTGCAGCCACTGCGCATGCTGTATCATGTCCGCATACAGCTATCACCGATTTCCGTTCAATATTCAATTCCTTTGCGATATTTTCCTTTAACAGGCCAATTTCGGTTCCGGAACTTATAAGTTCCGGAAAAAGAGTTTCCTTCAAGCCCAAACTGTTTAAGATATACCTGTTCCACTGCTTGCCATAGGGGTCGAGAAGTCCGGTGGTTGATGCTATGGTAAGCTCGGCGGCTTTTTTTCCGGTCAGGAGGAAATTCAGCAGATCGGGCATCATTAACAGCTTATCAGCCTTTTTAAATAATTCCGGATTGTTTAAAACCTCGGAATAAACCTGGAATATGGTGTTGATTTCCATTATCTGATTCCCGGTTAAATTGTAAAGTTTATCACAGCTAATATGCTCCGACACCCGGTCAATGATACCCTTTGTCCTTGGATCCCTGTAATTCACAGGTTTCCTCACTAGTACATCATTTTTATCAATTAGTCCGTAGTCGACTCCCCAGGTGTCTATAGCGATACTCTCGTAATCCCTGCAAATGGTGAGCGCCTTTTTTATTTCCCTGAGCAGCAGGTCTATATCCCAGCATAAAAACCCGTCACCATTTACAGGCTCATTTTTAAACCTGTGCACCTCTTCCAATGTAATGCGGCCATCGTCATAGCTGCCTTTTACCGCCCTCCCGCTGGAAGCACCAAAGTCGAACGCCAGTACTCCTTTTGACATATATTGACCTCCTACCTGTTAAATTTAACATAGCCCGGATGCCGGCCTGTGACCCTGTACGAACTTCTCATATTTATAAGCCTGTCTATATTTCCCCGTGAAATTTCCTTTTCACCTCCAAGCATCTGTGCCACAAAACTTGTTTTTGCCCATAACTCAAGTGTTTCCATTCTGTAATAGGCCGTGGTGAGATCAGAGCCCACAGTCAGCGCTCCATGGTTTTCAAGCAGAATAACGTCGTGCTTTGGCAGTAAAGGAGCTATTGATTCAGGCACTTCGTCTGTGGACGGTGTTCCATAGGGCGCTATGGGAACAGCACCGATTGCAATTACGCATTCTATGAGAGAGTATGTATCCAGGGGCTTATGCGCAAGAGCGAAACCCGTTGCCGTAGGCGGATGTGCATGAACCACCGCTCCGACGTCAGCTCTCTCCTGATAGCATCTCAAATGCATTTTGATTTCACTGGAGGGTCTGTAGCCCTCCAACGCCTCTAAAATTTCACCTTTTCCGTTTATTTTGACGAGCTTGTCGGGTTCCATAAAGCTTTTGCTTATACCGGTGGGCGTTGCTAAAAAAGTATCCTCATCCAATTTCACTGTGACATTTCCGTCGTTGGCAGCTACCCAGCCCAGCTGCCACATTTTATGGCAAATATCGCAAATCTGTGCTCTTATATTTTGTTCGTTCACCTTGTCCTCCTATAATATTATAATTGTTTTGCATAAGACAATTATATTTCCTTTTTTATATTTTGTTTATATTTGAACACTTTTTTGATATTATTTAATTAAAAACGTATAAAATATTTCATTTTACTTCATAATCGTTCAATTATAAATCATTCAGGAGGGTTTCATGTATTCAAAAGAGAGACTGGATAAGATAATAGAAATATTGAAAATAAAAAAACATGTCTCTGCCGCATACCTGTGCCAGCAGCTGTATGCAAGTACTTCCACCATCAGAAGGGATATCCTGGAGCTTGAAAAATCAGGTATAGCCAAAAGAAGTCACGGCGGAGTTACTTTCATCCCGGGCACCAATATTGAATACTCCTCCATATTCAGAGAAATGGAGAATAAGAAGGAAAAGAACTACATCTGCAATCTGGCTCTGGATTTCATCTCAGACGGTTACGCAATATTTCTGGATTCCAGCAGTACCGTCAGCAATATATGTCCCCTCCTTCAAAACTATACAAATCTCACAGTGGTAACCAACGGTGTAAAAACCGCCCTGGAGCTGGCACAGATGGATTCGGTGACCACTTTTATTGCGGGAGGCCAGCTGAAGCAGGGTTCCACCTCTGTTATCGGCGAACTGTCAGGCAGCTTTATAGATAACTTTCACGCAGATCTGTCCATCATATCCTGCAGGGGCATAAACGAAAACGGAGCATATGAGGCAAATCAGATGCAGGCACTTGTAAAGCAGCATATGATAAACAACTCTAAAGCAACTATACTGCTGTGTGACAGCAGCAAATTCGATCAGTCACATTTTTATAAATTGAGTTCATTTAAGGGTGTTACAGCCGTTATAACGGACAAACAGCCATCCTCAAAGATACTGAACAGTATTCTTGAAAATGGCTGTGAGGTATTGTATTAATAAATGTTAGTGAAAAAATAATTTATTCAGTCTGTAGTCCTGCCATGTTGAGAATATTCCAGGGCTTGTTGTAACGGGGCTGAAAAAAGAAATCCATAAAGGCCAGCTCATCAATGGTCACTCAAGACCTAACAAATCTTAAATGTTTTGCCAAAAGCTATATACCACTTTCATTAAAAATAAAACAATTAGAGATTAAAATATCAACTACCCTATAACAAAAAAAGAACATATGCCTTAACTGCAATCAGTTAAATATATGTTCCTAATCTCTCAGACAGTATTGCGATATCATTTTTCAGTATATGCCTTATCAGTTTTCAGAATATGTTCTGCTATCCAGTTTAAAACAAAATCCAGTATTTCAAGTAAGTATTGTTCATGATCCATATCAATCTTTTCCAGGTCAACATTATTTATCTTATCGATAAAATCAGCATGCTCTACTTTGTGACTGAACAGTTTTTTATAACCAATACTCATCATATACTCTTCTTCGGAAGTAAAGTGAAAAATGGTATAATCCTTTAATTCAGCCAATAGCCTTAGTATACGGTCATACTTGTCAATAATAAGTTCGTTTCTGATAAGCTCATGAATATCTGTAGCTATCTTGAATAATTGCTGATGTTGTTTGTCGATTTCCTCAATTCCAAGCAAATAATCATCTTTCCATGTAATCATGTATAGACCTCCAATCTCTAAAATGTATATATGCCAAATTATACTTATATGTAATCTTTAAATCAACATCCAAATTACGACAGATTAATACATTCAGAACTCGTGTTCAGTCCCCCATACCTTCCTTTTCCGGCTGTTTTTATGGTCATACATTTTCAAATCTATTTCATGGATAAACTGCTCCATACTCATATCGTTTTTATATGTGCCGTATGCGCTGCTGTACTTCAGCATATATGGTTTCCCGCACCGAATATTATATTTTTCAACCATTTTTGCCATTTTGGTAATAAGCTCGCTAACCTTCGCGGGCGGCAGATCGTATATCAAAATGAGAAACTCGTCTCCGCCCATGCGGATAACTATTCCGTTGTCGGAATACACCTTTTGAAGAAGCCTTGCAAAGGTCTTCAAAGCATGGTCACCCTCCATATGCCCATAGGAGTCATTTATATCTTTGAAGTAATCAAGGTCAATCAAAACAATGGATAATTGCTCCTCCGGTCTTCTGCCATATGAATCCAGGCATTTTTTCAGAACTACCCTGTTTCTCGCACCTGTAAGAGAATCCCTGTAAAGTTCTCTTTGCTGGAGCACAATAAACATCATAATTATTGTAAAACTGCTGCTGCACCAGATAAATGCCGTCTTACCCAAAAAAAGCTGAACAAGCACGCCCGCATTGGTCACAAGACTTATTGCCAGGATATAGGCATACTCAAATTTGAGAAGCATTTTTTTGCTCAGGACGATCACATACATGCTATATACAAGAAAAATAATTGAAATGGTAAAAGGAATTATGTACCTGGAAAAACTTGCAGCTTCGAAGGTCCTTGTTCTTGAGGATATGATTGAGGTGACAGTATTAAAAACAAGCATTAAGTAAAAAGCATTCCGTGCCGTTTTTTTTAATTTGATGGGTGAGAGAAAATAAGAACATATAAACTTCAGGAATAAATATGATAAAAGCGGAGAAAAAATACATAGCAGGCATGATAAAAAACGAACCCAAAATAGTCCTATAGCGGCTTCCGTCAATACATTCAACACTATTTCAAAGGTGATCAGCAATAAATTTAAGAATAGGGATGCAATGTATATCTTGTTTATCAGAGTCTTTTTATCCAGCACACTTAAAGCGTATATCCCAAAAAGAAATATAACGGCACCGGATAAAATATTCATCTGCTGATGAATTAAAAATTGCATAAAAATTGCTCCTTAATCCTGCGCTTTTTTGCATAAATACAATAATATTTTACATGATATTTCAAATTTATTCAAACAAATTATTGTTACTTTTTACCACTTTCAGGGTATATTAATTGTGATCAGGAAAACAACACTCAACAGAAGCATTATGATGGAGGTTAGTTTGAAAGCGCACATGGTCAATTAACCTCCTTTATTCGCCTTACAGCGGATATGAAGGAGAATTTAATCAATATTTTATGGCCGCTATTGTGGCTCATGGAGGTTAATTATGAAAAATAAATCTATAAACAAGATTGCAATAGTAGGTACCGGCTTTGTTGGATCAACCACTGCCTATACTATCATGTTAAGCGGACTGATTTCAGAACTGGTACTCATAGATATAAACGCCAGAAAGGCTGAGGGCGAGGCCATGGATATGAATCACGGAATGCCTTTCGTCAGGCCCGTTAAAATATACAGCGGCACTTATTCCGACTGCAGGGATGCCGATATTGTTGTTATTACCGGAGGAGCCAATCAAAAACCCGGTGAAACCAGAATTGACCTGGTGAATAAAAATACCGCCATCTTTAAGGAGGTTGTGGGGAATATAGTTAAGTATAACACAGACTGTATACTGCTGGTGGTGACAAATCCTGTAGACATTCTTACCTATGTAACCTACAAGCTTTCGGGCTTTCCCAAAAACAGGGTTATCGGTTCCGGAACGGTTTTGGATTCGGCCCGTTTCAAATACATGATAGGAGAACATATGGGAGTGGATCCAAGAAACGTTCATGCCTACATTATCGGAGAACACGGAGATACCGAAGTCCCGACCTGGAGCCTTGCTTCAATTGCGGGAATACCTATGGATGTATACTGCAAGGATTGCAATTCCTGTGACAGTGAAAGCTTCAAGGAAACAACCTATAACAATGTTAAAAATGCCGCCTATGAAATAATTGACCGTAAAGGTGCGACCTACTATGCAGTTGCACTTGCAGTCAGAAGGATCGTTGAAGCAATTGTCCGGAATGAAAATTCCATTCTGACTGTTTCCAGCTTGCTTGAAGGAGAATACGGCCTGAGCGATATTTGCCTCAGTATTCCAAGTCAGGTTAATTCCGAAGGTATTGCCAAAATTATCAAAGTACCTCTAAGTGCGGATGAAGCAGCACTTCTGGATAAATCCGCAACAGCGCTGAAGCAGGTCATTGGGGGGCTCAAACTATAACCGGTTGTGCTAATTAATTTAAATTATACTTTACCTTTGTATTTTTTTATATCAACTGGTAACTTCCGTACTAACTTAATAAAAAAAGAATGCACCAAAACAATTGCGAAAATTGTCTTTAACCGTGCATCTTTATTTATGAAGTTGTCCTCACGTACCAGTTGATTCCAATTAAATCTTTCTGTAAAGTAAAACAAAATCTTTATTAGCTCAACAGGTTAATTAGCTTTGCTGCGACGGCCGGAAAATGCTTGTTGTGAGCCGTACTGTTTCAGTAAGCTCTTGTACTAGCAAAATCAATTAAGTCAATATCTTCTTAAGTATTGCATTGCTCCTTAAAATTCCCTTTGCCCTGTTTCTGTTTTCTTCAACATGAATGAAGGTATATCTGTTAGGTTTAATAGAGGGAGCAATGTCGATTGCCTTCTCAAAAGCCTCAGCCCTCAAACCAAGTGTTGCAGCATGGTCAAAGAAGCCGGTATCGCCCAGGAACTTTTCCACACGCTCAAACCTGTGCTGCTGAACCAGGCTCATCAGGTATGTTGCAATTCCCACCTGGATTCCGTGGAGCTGAGGCTTGTCAAGTATTTTATCCAGAGCATGGGATATAAGGTGCTCACTGCCGCTGGCAGGTGAGCTGCTGCCCGCAATTTCCATGGCAATACCGCTCATGGTCAGCGAGTCAACCATCTCTTTCAGAAAAAATTGTTCCGTTATATTGGTATAGGGCATTCTTACAATGCTGTTGACCGACTTTTTAGCCAGCATGGCGGCAAAATCGTCAACCTTTGCCGCATTGTTGCGTTCTTCAAAGTACCAGTCAAATACTGCCGAAATCTTTGAAACTATATCTCCCAGCCCGGAATATATGAATTTCACAGGAGCATTTTTTATAACCTCAAGATCAACAATTATGCCAAATGGCATTGCAGCATGCACCGAGGTCCTTTTCCCGTTTATGATCAGTGAACAGCCGGAACTTGAAAAACCGTCATTTGAGGTCGAAGTGGGAATGCTTATAAAGGGAAGATTATTTAAAAAAGCAATATACTTTGCGGTATCCAGTACCTTTCCCCCTCCTACTCCGATAACCGCATCGGCTTTTGAAGGAATAGAAAAAGCGTGGGGTATGAGCTTTTCAATGGTTATATCATCGAAATCAAAGGTTTCCAAAAGTGAAAGGGTTGTTTTGTTCTCAATGGAAGAAATGATTTTTTCTCCAAACAGTTCCCTTATGCCCTCTCCGAATAGTACAACAACTCTTGAAATGCCGGCTCTTTCAATATATGAACCCACATTTTCCAGAATGCTGCTGTTTACCTCCATTATTACAGGAATATCAATTCTGTGTATGGCTGTTCCCATAACGCCCTCCAAACTTGTACTTACATACCGGCCATTTATCCAGGCACTTTTTACCTGCTGTCTATTTCAGCATCCCCTGCCGGACCATATACTCTTCAACCTCATTATATTTGTTGAAAGGAATAAATGGTACATTCAGATCTGCTAAATGCTGTTTCAGATCATTTCTGGCAAAAGCGCAATCCGCAGCTTTCGCTGCTCCTATATCCGGCTCACTGTCCCCTGCAAAATATACTTTTTCATATTTTTCCTTTAAGGACAGCACCACTTTGGCCTTATCAACACCCCATATACTGGAATAAAATTCATCCCGGGGATCAGGCAATATGGTAATTCCCCTGTTTTCATACCTGCCCTCCATGGAAATTACGGTGACATTCTGGATATTGAAATGTCCAAGCAGCTTTTTTATATAATATGAAGTTCCGGCGCTTAATATATAAAAATCCCCTCCGCAGGCCTCAACCTTTTTTATAAAATCTACTGCGCAGGGATCAAGCGGAAGCTCCAATATGTCCTCCAGGATTTCCTCCTCGTTCCTGTCCATGGAGCCGAAGATCCTGTTCAAAAAGTCCACGTTGATCTTTTTAGTCTTTTTCCATTCCTCATAATAATCCCAGGCCCAATCTTTTAAATACTTATCCATGACTATGTGGTAAAAATCTCTGTCTGTAAGTGTTCCATCGAAATCGGATACGAATGCGAATTTTTTCATGACGTTTATCCCCCAATAGTTTGAATATATTATTGTTTGAATATTGTTATTGTTTGCTTGTATCTGATTCTATATATCCTTTGTTGAGCTGTTGTTTCTTATGCAAATGATTCCCATTGGCAGGGCTGGTTTTACCATACTTTACAGCGCTGCTCTTTTTGCTTCTAATGTTCTTATTATTTTGATTTTTGATATCCCAATCCGGACGAAGCTTGTCAGGTGTTTTCCTTTCGGACTTTTTTGAAACAGTTTTGGCCAGAGGCTTTATATGGTTTACTCTTGTTTTAGAATTTATTATTGTATCCGGAGTATTGTTTGCAATTGAATATTTATGTTCCTCAATAACAGGTATGTGCTTTGATATTAATTTTTCAATACCTTTTAGATACTTCTTTTCCTCTTCATCGCAAAAGGATATTGATACACCTTCCTGTCCGGCTCTTCCCGTACGTCCGATCCTATGAACATAGGTTTCGGGAGAATCCGGCAAATCAAAATTAAAAACATGTGAAAGCTTTTCCACATCAATTCCGCGTGCAGCAATATCAGTAGCCACCAATACCCTTATTTTCTTTTCCTTGAAAGAATTTAATGCAAGCTGTCTGGCACCCTGTGATTTGTCTCCATGTATGGCCTGTGCCTTAATTCCGGCTTTAACAAGAGTTTTTGCCACTCTATCCGCACCGTGCTTTGTACGGGTAAATACCAAAACCGATTCAATGGTTTTATCCTTTAACAGATGTATCAGCAAAGCTCTTTTGTCTTTCTTTTCCACATAGTAAACACTCTGCATAATAGTATCAACCGTTGATGAGACAGGCGTAACCGATACTTTGACCGGATCTTTCAGCAATGAATTGGCGAGTTTTGCAATTTCCTCCGGCATAGTAGCTGAAAAAAGCAGAGTTTGCCTGTTGGGAGGTAAAATTTTTATTACTTTCCTTACATCGGGTCCAAACCCCATGTCCAGCATTCTATCGGCTTCGTCAAGCACAAAATAACCAACCTGTGATAAATCTATATATTTTTGATTGATCAGGTCGAGCAGTCTTCCTGGAGTAGCTATTAAAACGTCTACACCTGCCTGTAATTTATCTGTTTGTGTTTTCTGCGCTACTCCTCCAAAAACAACACAGTATTTTAACCGGGTAAACCTCCCGTAAGCTACAAAGCTCTCCAAAATCTGCATTGCCAATTCTCTTGTAGGTGTTAGTACAAGAGCTCTTATGGGTCTTACTTTTTTTCCTGCAATTTCTTCTGAAAGCAATTGAATTATGGGCATGGCAAAAGCCGCCGTCTTACCTGTTCCGGTTTGAGCACAACCAAGCAGATCCTTCTTTAATAGTATTGGTGGAATAGCTTGTTCCTGGATAAGTGTTGGCACCTCATATTTTTCATGCTCTATGGCCTTTAAAATAGGCTCGTTTAAATTTAAATCCTTAAATAACATATGTCTCCTTCATATATGCTGTTATTATTATATACATCGGAAATAACATATATCTCCTTCATATTACCAATCTATAATAGCATAGCAGTTATGCGCTGGCAAATAGTGTCCTTTTAAAAATTCTCACAGTCCGTGATTATTTTGTTAACGCAATCACAAAAATATACCAGGTTCAGGCCACCCCATTTATTACCATATATTTCCAACAAATAAATAAACATTGCAAAAACAGTAAATAATAATTATTATTGTATAGGTATGATAAATTATAAGATTATAAAGTCAATTACAATCGGCCGAACCCGATTGTTGGGTTTGAGGCTGAAGCCTCCTGAAGTAATAAAAAATCATACAAACCCAAACTGCGTTGGAAACCCGCTTAAAAGCGATATTCGTCTGGAAGTCGAAGGCTTTCAAACGCAATTGACTTTGGTAAAGGAACAAAAATGGAAAATTTAAGTTTTAAGGATCTCAACCTTTCAAATGAAGTACAGCATGCAATAGCCGATATGGGGTTTGAGGAGGCTACCCCTATTCAATCCCAGTCAATTCCTCCAATTCTTGAAGGTAATGATTTAATAGGTCAGGCTCAGACAGGAACAGGAAAGACCTGTGCATTCGGTATACCGGCCATTGAAATGATTCAGCCCGAAATTGATACCATCCAGGTTTTGGTGCTCTGCCCCACAAGAGAGTTAGCAATACAATCCTCGGAAGAACTGAGAAATGTATTGAAATATAAAGACGGAATTAGAATTTTACCTGTATACGGCGGTCAGCCCATAGACAGACAGATATTGGCACTGAAAAAGCGTCCTCAGATTATAATCGGAACTCCGGGACGTGTTATGGACCACATGAGGCGCAGGACCATAAAGCTGGAGAATCTGAAAATGATAGTTCTGGATGAAGCTGACGAAATGCTGAATATGGGATTCCGCGAAGATATTGATACCATATTGGAAAAAGTTCCCGAGGCCAGGCAGACAATACTCTTTTCAGCTACTATGCCAAAGGAAATTCTTGATATAACCAGAAAATATCAAAAAGACCCCATTCATATAAAGGTAGCACACAAGCAGCTCACTGTTCCCAGTATTGAGCAGTATTATCTGGAAGTCAAGGAATCAGCAAAGCTGGAGGTACTTTCCCGCTTGATTGATGCCAATGATATCAAGCTGTCACTGGTATTCTGCAATACTAAAAAGAGGGTCGATGAACTGACCTCAAGTCTTCAGTCCAGAGGTTTTTCAGCCGAAGCACTTCATGGTGATATGCGTCAGGAGCATAGAGACAAGGTTATGTCCCAGTTCAGGAAGGGGAATTTCGATATTCTGATTGCCACAGACGTGGCAGCAAGAGGTATTGATGTTGATGACGTGGAAGCCGTATTTAACTATGACATTCCAAGTGATGAAGAATACTACGTTCACAGAATCGGCAGAACCGGCAGAGCTGGAAGAACCGGTAAGGCCTTTACCTTCATTTCGGGAAGGGAGATCTATAAGCTCAGAGATATTCAACGCTACACAAAATCTACTGTATCACTTATAAAGCCTCCCTCAATAAATGATGTTGAAGAAAAAAAGATGTCCAATGTTCTGAAGTTACTTAAAGAAAACCTGGGACATGAAGGAATATCCAAATATGTAAGTCATATTGAGAAATTTGTAAATACACTCAATTCCGAAACGGAAGATCAGGATGAAAATTTTGCAACTTCTCTTGATGTGGCTGCCGCATTGTTAAAGATGTACGCCGAACAGAATGGAAACTTTCCAAATACGGTATCTGAAATAGATGAAACGTATGACTCGGATGCGGATTCCGATAATGATATGGTAAGGCTGTTTATCAATATAGGCAGCGAGAACAAGATTCAGCCCAAGCACATTATTGAAGGCCTTGTGGAATCTTCCGGCCTTCCCGGAAAAATGGTCGGTTCCATAGATATTTTCGACAGGTATTCTTTTGTGGAAGTACCAAAGGAATTCGCCGCCGAAGTCTTGCGGTCCATGAAGAACTATACTATCAAAGGCAAAAGAATTAATGTTGAGAAATCAACTCCGCGTAAAAAAGGCGGAAGAGCCGGTTCCGGTTTCGGCAGAAACAGCGGCACCTACGGTACCTTTACAGGCCATGGCAACAGCAGCAGTCAGGGATCAAAAAGAAAGTCCGGTCATACGGGTTTTAAAGCTGCTGGTAATAAATCCTACAGAAAAGACCGGTAATATATGTTTGAATTCGCATATAAGTGGTAAATCTTAATTATGTATAAACATTAAGGAGGATTACCACTATGTCAAAAGATTTTTATAATGCGGTTAAAGATAGACGTTCTTTTTATGCAATAAGCAAAGAATCACCTGTTTCAGATACAAGGATTCAGGAAATTGTAAATGAGGCAGTTAAATATGCTCCTACGGCATTTAACAGTCAGAGCGGCAGGGTAATGGTTTTACTTGGCGGGAATCACGATAAATTGTGGGATTTGACAAAGGAGGAGTTAAGAAAAATCGTACCTCCTGAGGGCTTTAATTCAACTGAAAGCAAAATTGATTCATTTAAAAGCGGCTATGGTACGGTGTTGTTTTTTGAGGATCAATCAGTGGTAGAATCACTGCAGCGCCAGTTTGAGTTATACAAGGACAATTTCCCCGTCTGGTCCCTTGAGTCCAGCGGAATGCTGCAGTATATCGTGTGGACCTCGCTTGAGCTGGAGGGTTTCGGTGCTTCGCTGCAGCATTACAATCCCCTCATAGATTCCGCAGTCGGCAGTGAATGGAATATTCCCTCCAACTGGAAGCTGATGGCCCAGATGCCTTTTGGAAAACCGGTGGCGTCACCCGATGAAAAACAGTTTCAGCCGCTGGATTTCAGAGTAAAGTTTTTGAAGTAAACCTTTTTGCAGCACATATTTTACACATTATTTTAAATTTTAATAATCTTTGATAAGACAGCCCTGCAAGTGTGGTGCACTTAACATTGGACCACACCTGCAGGGCTGTATATTATTTACGTATTCTAATTTTACCACTATGGATTAGGCTTTTTATGCCGCATTCTCAGTATAATCAACAGCATTGCCAAAAAGAGCACCACCATGACTGAGGTCCCTGCAAGTGCAAACAGCAGAGAGCTTCTGTTTTCCAGTATGCTCTTTGCCAGAGTGGGCTTGGCTTCCTTAAGCTCTTCATTCTGGAACTGATAGGATTTTATATTGCCCTTGCTGTCAATAAGGACAAAATCATTTTTCAGATTCCAACTCATCTTTTCATTGCTGACCAGCTTTGTCACACTGTTGAGAGCCTTGATATCAGGACCGGTCAGAACCAGAAGGGCTCGTCCGTCGGCATAGGGTGATTTCAGCAGCTGCAGCGTCCCTATTGAGCTTGCATAATCGGAGGTAAGAATTAATTTATCATTTGTCAAAAATTCCGACCTGCCGCTGTTATATTTAAAATACAGCTTGTCGTTAAGTTTTGATATGAGGCTGTTACCGGCAGGAGTTCCCGATGTAATGATATTATAATTTGCTTCCTGCTCGTTGAATTCGCCCGCCTTTTTAACCGTCAGGCTGCCATAGGCATCCGCCGAAGCCGAATATAACGAAAGTGCTCTCCCCAGCAATGTTAGTTCTGAGGAAACCGGTTTATCCGACAATACCAGCAAAACGTCGTTCAAACTGCCCCCTTTCTGAAAAGGAGCCGGCCTGCTGTTAAAGCTTAATTTGGTACTGTTATCCGAAGGCAGATAAATGGTTGTATTCTTTGTAATGTATGCCCAGGGCATCTCATCCCGCCTTGTTGTACAAAAAAGGTCCGGTATCTCCAGATCAAAAGCAAACTTCATACTGCCGGCTTTTGTACCCACAACATCAGCAGGCATGAAGAAAGTCAATTCGTCATTGTCGGCATTCTCCAAGGCCAGTTTTTTACTTCCCACAGGTATGTCTCCCCAGTAGACGGTGAGCATTGATCTATTGAAATCCAGATTTTTGCTGTACCTGAAATTTACCGTTACCTTGCTTGCAGAGGATAGGGTATAATCGGCAGGTACAGGTAAAAACAGAGTTTTTTCCTGTCGGAAGGGACCGATAAACTCATAACCCCCGCCTGTCATTTCCTGGAGGTTATATCGGTCTGCTTTCATATCACTTTGTGCTTTGGCATTTTTCCTTATTTCTGCGGTACCCTTCCTAATAAAAGTTATATTATCGCTTTCCTGACTTATACGTTCATTATCTCCGAGGAAATAACCCGCCTCTGCCAGGCAGTCGGCATCATCGGAGGTTATGATGAGCAAAGGGTTGCCCCGGTCATCATTTACAAACAGAAGCAGGACCTGCCCCTTTAACTGACTACGGTAAGGCTGTATATGTTTAGTCAGTCCGGAAGGCATATCCTTTGTCAGTCCGACCAGTATATTTCTTCTTTTCCCGCTGCTCTGAGCCTCCTGCCAGGAACTTACCGCAAGATTATTATTATCCTTTGTATTTTTGCCAAGTCCGGTCATAATCATCATAGCAGCAGCTATCTCTTCATTCTGAGCCGTATCTGCAACTGTGACCGCCGTATCCGCTCCGCTCTGGTTATCCGATGACAGGAAGGGATAGGGATAGTAGTCAATGCGGTTATGGTGAGCCAGCAGATCATAGCCTACCTCCACACCGGAGGCTTCGGAAAAAGTCACCCAGTTTGCATTGCTTTCATCGTCTATGCAGCCCTGATCATTGTAGAGCCTGGCATACCCGGATATGGTCAGGGTATTTGTACTGCTCTCCCTGTCATTTTTTATCAGTTTGGCCGGAATTAAAACATATATAAAATTCTTTTCATTGTTTTTGTAAGTCAACTGGCAGGAATAAAAGGGTTGTTTGTTTATTGCAAAGGTCAGCGTACAGGGCATGTTTTTTATTAGCTGGCTGACTCTGTATTCAAGCTTAACACAGAAATATTTCGTACTCCAGTATTTAGGCAGGCTGAAATACAGGTCTGCCGAAGAGTAGATGCCCTTCAATATCTGCGGTGCATCCCATGTAAAATCTGCAGTCAGATCAGCTTTGGGAAGTTTGGGTTTTGTCGATGCAGGTATGCCTGCATTTTCAAGCATACTGCTTACACTGGACAGCAAAGCATCTTCGGAGGATATTATTTTATCTGTGTTGTCCGGCCCGGAGACATCAGTGGCAGTTGCCTCTGCGATGGATTGTTTCGCTGCAGCGGCCATATAAACGTCCTGAGTTCCTCCTGCGGTCAAAACTACTGTTATCAATACAAAAATAAATACTCTGAAGAACTTATTCCTTCTTCCTTTTAACTTTAACATTAACATTAGCATTAGCATTAGCGTTCTCCCCCGGTTCTCTATTATTTTCTATAGATCTTTCAGTTTTATACCATTTTATCTCTCTTTTAAATATGGCATCGTTTGCACTTTGTATTACAGCACTTAGCACTACAACCACCCATAGCTTTGAATAGGTAAAAAGCATCAAAAGGATAAGCATTGCCGATTCCATATTGAACTCATTTTTCTCAACTGCCAGGGTTATCAGAACATTTAAAACAAATACAAGTATGGCCATAAGCCAAAGTACACTGGAAAAGCCCCCCAGAGTGACATGTGCAAATCCCAGAACCGACAGGATGAAAATCAGATCGGAACAGACAAGAGAAGACAGCATCAGGATGTAAATCAGTCCGTAGTACAGGACATCCAGCCGCATAGGTCCGGCTTTTCTGTCAAAGACATATTTGAAATTTTCCTTCAGTACATATATGTTCCCTTTTGCCCATCTTGTCCTTTGCTTGAGCCATATGCGGAGCAGCTGGGGTTCCTGTTCCCATGTTACGGCCAGAGGCATCAGTTTTATTTTATAACCCATTCTGTATATTCTGAAGCTTATTTCGGTATCTTCAGACAGGGCTTTTGTATCCCAGCCTCCGATACGCTCAATAATACTTCTGCGCATGACAAAGTTCGTACCGGGTATTGTGCATAATTTGAAGAAAAACCATCTGCCGGCCTGGTTCATACATTGATAAGCCAGAGTTTCTATATTTACAAAGCGTGTCATCAGCGAAGCATTCCTGTTTCTGGTTCTGAACTTTCCTATCACGGCCCCCAGTTTATCATCCGACATAAGATTTTCCACCAGTAAAGTGAGTGCATTGGGTTCGGGAGTATTATCGGCGTCATATATGGCAATTACACTTCCGCTGCTTACGGAAAAACCGATATTAAGAGCATTGGATTTTCCCTTGCCGCCCGAAACGTTATCGGTATTAATTACTATCAGCTTTCTGTCAGGATTTTTCCCCTGTATTTTTTTTAAAACCTCGGCAGAGTCGTCAGAGGAATTGTCGTTTATTACTATGATTTCATATTTATCCTTTGGGTAATCAAGTGCCAAAAGAGCTTGAACAGTCTTCCTTATTACTATGCTCTCATTGTGAGCCGGAACCATTATTGAAACCATGGGATATTCCTTCAGCTTTATGTGACCGTCGGTACGGTTGACCCGGATATAATAGATAAAGCCCCCGATCGACAAAACCACATTTATCAGCATGAGCCCCCAAATAGCAATAATAGCATACAATGACAATATATCTATTAGTGTCAATCTGTGTCCCCCTTATCGGTGTTTTGACCTGAATTGCTTTTGTACAGGAACCGCCTTCTGTTTTGATAACGTGCAACTGCTATAAAGATAATAAACAGAATGGAAATCCCGGTAACAATTATCAGAAGCCTTTTGTTTTCCCTGGCCATGCTCTCGGCAAGCCTGCCTATCACTCCCCTGTTATATTCAAAATTTTCCTCATAAGTGAAGGGAGTGTATTGCAGTGACTGTACTCTGCCATTCAGAGTCATTATGTTCCCTTTAGAGCTGATCACCTTGTCATCAGTATAGACCGTATGAGATATGGATCTTAAGCTTTTCAGCGGCACCGCGGAATCCTGGATGAGCTTAATCTGGTTTTCAATGGTGCCTGTATCGGCATTCATATCCAGATATAGAACCGTGCTATAGGTATTGACCATGTTACTGCCTATATTCCCATTCAGAAGTGCCGGAGCAATAATGTGGTGTCCATCGGAATAAACCGTATTGTAGCCGTCAATGTCGGACCAGTTGTTCTTTCCCTGACCGGTATATAAAATAACCGTACTGAATCTTCTTAATACATCCAATCCCAATTTTTCATGAATCCAGTTATTGGGGGCTTCAATGGCTATGGGAAATACACCGTATTTGTTATAGGCCGCTACCGCAGAAGTTATTTTCCTGTTGATTTCCTCCAGCGAAGGATTTACAGTGTTTATCAACGGAGCTTTCAATATTATTACTGCTCCCTTTGACTGGGCATATCTGAGAATCTCACAAAAATGCTTCATTGCAGGATATTCACTGTTCTGATAAACAGGCATTACGGTTATGGAATAGGGAATACCCTTCTGTGCCAGCATTTCTACAACCTTGAGCATCCTCTCACCGTTAAAGAACGGGTACACATTATCAAAAATTATATATTGAGGATAACTGTTCGGCAGATTTTCAAAAGGCCATTTCCATTTTGAAATCTGATCTGAAAATGCAGCCTTTAAAATATCACTTTCAAAATCAAAAACCCCAAAACAGCTGAATCTTCCCTTACTGACAGTTAATTCCGATGATTTTCCGTCAGCCTCAATATAGCCTGCACTGTATGGAAATGTACCCTGAATAATTGTCGCTTTATCGGCCTTAATAATTCCCGGGCTTTCTTTCCCTTCACTGAACCCATAGGAAAACCGCACCACTGCATCACGTACCTGAAAAGAAGCATAGTTCAGCCTCAAAGCCTTAAGTATATCCGTTACGCTTCCCCCGCCCACAACCATGATTTTATTGTTTAAGCCCTGAAGCTCCCTTAAAAACCCAGAACTGATGCTATCGCTTTCATGGTAAAATAAAATGCTGTCAAATTTACCGAGAATTCCCCTGCTTTCGGTAACAGTACTGTAAGCGGTCCCATATCCCATGTACGTGAGTATATCCGCCATAGCCGCCACATTTTCGTAACCCTTTTGAGTCAAATCATCATCATAGACAAAAAGTATGTCCTTTGCTTTTAAAACATTGGTTTCAAGGGCATAAGCCGCATTCCGGGGCACCATATACATGCAGATGCTTAAAATAAATATAAATATTAATGTTCTTTTAAACATCATATTGAAGTTCCTTTTCAACACTCTGCTTAAAGAATACACCGTCATTTCCGATCTCATCCCTGTATTGAACAAAAGCAATCTGCACCTCAACTTTGATCGATGTATCTGTAATTCCGTCAAATGCATCTTTTTCACCTGCCATAGACCTGATTCGGTTGCGGACCAATTCACCTCCGGCGTCGTCGCAGGTCAGTATGATTGCAAGACTTCCATCGTTATCTATACTGTACTGGTTGTCCTCTATCCTGATTGCATCACCTATAATTTCAGCAAGCCGCTGTTTTAGTTTATCAAAATTCCTTTTTGAAAGTATTCTCTTTAATTCGTGGGCATAACGCAGCTTTATTATCATCAGAGTTAACGGAAGCTTATTGCGTCTCGTATACCGTATCTGTTTATCAATATCGTAATAAAAGCTCCTCAGATTATAAAGGCCCGTGAGGGGATCTATCATTACAAGCTCCTCAACCTGCTGCCTCAACATGCCGTTTTCCACTTCAAGCCTGTTACGCCCGAGTATAAACAGCCTCATTGAACCTACAACCAATATTGGCAGCACAAGCCAGGCAAATGAATAGATATTTATAACCGTACCTTTTTGATACAGCATAAAAAGCTTATAAGCCGTAAAACAAATAATTTGGGACCCGACAATTATAAAGGAGGCCAGGTCAACCGAAAATGTTACCAGTATGATGGCAACAACAGTAATAAACAGCATCACGGCATTTTCAACCCGGAATTCCGAGCCTCCGGCATATAAAACTGCCAGGCTGAAAAACATAGATATTAAAAATGTTAACAATCCCAAATCCTGAACTAAAATTTCAAATCTTTTACCAGCCATTTCTCCTCCATATGCCCACGCTGTACGCTGATACTCCAGCCTACAATATTTTAAGCCTGTGCAGCACTTCCGCTAAACTGAAATATATTATAAGGTCAAGGGAAACACTAAAAAGAAAAAGATTCTGGATCATTTCAGCATCCCCGCTGTTAACTATTGTAATCATGGCATTAGAAACACCGATGCAGAATATTACAAGCATAACCTCCAACGGTATTGAACTTCTTTGTCTGTACCCTCCTATAATTTTAACCGACTTCTGTCTGAACAACAGAACAATTGCCGCCAGCAAAACTATCAGGAAACCGATGGTTTTTGGTATGGAATTAGTTTTAAAACCGCTCCACATGGACCAAAACAGGCTTTTGGCCATTTTGGGCATTCCTGCACCTCTCTCAAAATTTCCGCTGTAATCCCTTCTGATATTAAATGCCGCTTTCACCGAAATATCCAGCATGGCAACCAGTGACCTGGGATGCTTCAGATAATAATAGGATATTTCAGCTGAATTATACCTGTCATAAAACCCTTGTTTCAAGTCTTTGTTCTCAGGATCCACCAGGGGATATTGTTCATTGCTGCTTGTATCTGCAAGTATTGAATATGCACCTTCAATACCGAATTCCCTCAGGGTCTTTTCAGGATCGGTTGACTGCAGCAGCACCCCCCTGGTCATTGCATTGTATTTACCCGACAGCGTAAAGGAAGATGGTGCATAAGCGGCAGAAAACATCACACTAAAAAATAGCAGCAGCACCGAGGTAATACATCCGGCTCTCCACAATAGGCTTTTGTTCATAAAAACAAGCTTAACTCCCAGTATCCCCAAAAATAAGCCTGCTATGGCATACTTATTTTCGATAGTTGTCAAAACGCTTCCAAAAACGGTATACACAATAAGGTAAAACATGTTATGTCTCTCCTGCTGCAATGCTAAAGCGGCAGCGGCACAGAAAACTATGGAAATCAGTACCAACGGTTCGGTATAAAAGGAACTGAAGTAGGTTATGTACGATACATCTGCAAATATGATCACACCTGCCAAACCTATTACTACACTTTCCGTAAAGGTTTTTACCCTGTATGCGGCCTGCCTTACCAGCAGAACAATTGCAGGGATATATAACAACCCGTATATTAAAGCCAAAAATCTTAAATCAAAAATACTGTCACGGGTGAACAAACCATCCAGCCCTTTTGCTGCAAATATCAAAGCACGCTGACCGGTAAATCCGGCAAAAAAACCGCTTTCCGGAGCCAGGGACAAATATTCCCTTACAAAATAATTAAAATACAGGTTTTCACCTGTGTCCTCTCTGTGATATATCCCGGCCGGATTAATCCTGCGGGCGAAGGAACCGTCATCCGACATACCCAGAAAAGGCGGTACAAAAAGCATGATTATAAGAAGCAGCAATGCCAATAGTCCTGCACCTAACCCGATGACAGTTATTGAGTACTTTCCCTCTCTGTTTTTGTTTAACCCTGTTACCGTTTTTTTTGAGAAGGCGGCAAGTTTGCTCAAGCTTGAAAAAATAAATCTTGTTTTTTTCCATTCATCTTTATTCTTTTTCATATTCATAACCGCTACCTGGTATTTTTTCCGGCAACGCTATAAGAGAGCAGTGCAATGCATTGGTCAAAAGAATATATTCCTGTTCCGTCAGCATTTCCGAATGCGCCGTTAACTTTGTTGTCCGAATCAAATACACGCATTGTCTCCATTCTGGCCTGTGCCCTGTTTGCCAGATCCTTATCGCCTGCCGAAGCTGCTATCATACTTACCAGCCCGTATATTGCAGTTGATTCGTAATTATAGCCGTCAGCTACTGTCCCGTCAATTTTATATCTGGCGTATATTCCTTCACCTTCAACAGCTGTTTTTAACCACTCCAGGGTTTGAGGCTTTAATTGCCCTATTTTTGCAAGATGAAGAAGTGTAACCATTCCTTCAGCCATATTTATGTCCTCTTTTTTATAGGTTTTTTTGGCAATAACATATTCAGGATAATACACAGGAAAGCCGTCACCAATATAACCGGCATTTACTATTGCCAGGGAATTAGCATATATCTCCTTCCAGCGGGGATTTAAATCCGCAAGATATTGCATGGCTTCAAAATCGGCGAAACACAGTTTTAAGCTGTCCGACTTCTTCCTGTATTTAAAATCATATTGATTTATAAGGTTTTGCCTGTGCGTATTGTATCGATAAAGTGCACCCTCATAATTCTTTATTGTATCAGTATAGCCTCCCCATAATTTCTCAGCATTACACAGGGCCCTGAGTATTCTAAGGTCATCCAGAGTTGAATTAACCTTTGCAGGCCCCTTGTCTGTGACCACCCACGCGGTCAGAGAATTATCACGCATATTTTCATTTACATATTTAAAACTTTTTTCAAATAGAATTTTGTTTGCAGTATTTACGGCATATTCCATCAATAAACCCTGGGATTCGCTCAATACATCGGTATACTTCAAATCCGACACTTTTTCCTGAATATAATTGGTCCTGACTCCGCCGTCCTTATTTATCATTTCCTTCTCCAGGAAATTAAAGGTCGCATAATCACCGCCACGTACCGCGTAATCAATCATTGATTTCAAAAGTTTTGGATTCATATCCTTCCCTGCATGCCACGCTCTCAACAACCCCCGCTCATCAATAACAAGGGTTGTCGGTATTACCTTGAGTCCCAATTGGTTATATACCGTTAAATTCTCATCGTAGACATTTTCAAAGGGTATCTGATTTTTTTTCAAGTAATCCAAAGCCTGAGCTTTGGTTTCTTTATCATTATCAAGTTTGTTTACCAATAATAACTCAACATTTGAGTATTGAGAAAGCTGATCCCTTATATCACGCCACTGTTCAAGCTCCTTGCTGCAGTATGGGCACCAGCTGGCCCAGAAGTTTAAAATAACTGTTTTGCCCTTCAGGCTTGACAAATTTATTACTCCGCCGTCTTCCTTTACAAAGGATAGCTTTGACAGATCCATATTAAGTGTGCATTTATCCGGAAGAAGATCCATTTTACCGGTCAGCTTGGTATTGGTTGAAACTTCATTTTGTTCTCCCGCTTTGAGTGAGACGTCATACCCATCCTTTTGCTTTGCCGAAAGCAGCCATGCCGATACCAGACTTACTGAGACAACAAGCATTACAATTAAAGCAATTTTGACTATCCTTTCAAATTTCTTTAAAGGATCCATTGTACCCTCCATGTGACCAAAGCCTTCAAATCAGTATCCTTACTGTACAGAAAAAAATATCATTCCTTTTTATCCTCCCGGAGCTTTTCTTCGTTTTTCTTCAGGTATGCTTCACTTACGGTAACAGTGACATGCCCCTTTTGTATAGCCTCCAGGATATCGAAACGGTGGTCGGCAGCAGCCTTTTTATCTTCATCCGTAATAGCCGGAGTTTTACTTTCCTCAATATCTGATTCCTGTCTTTTTAATACTTGTTCTTCAATTGTCCTTTTTTCACGTTCCGGCACATCTGCTTCACTTTCATTCCCGAAGATATACGCTTCCCTGTACCGGTAAAACTTAAATATTTCTACCGCACCCACAGCCGCAAGTATTGCAAACACTGGCAATATACTGTAGTGATATCTGCTCTGGCTTTCGACTACCATGTGAAGAAAAGCAATACCGACAAAATACAATACCAATATATGTCCGGTACCTGCCTTTTTTCTGAACCACAGGAATATTCCCGCTATAAGTGACATGTAGACACATATGATGTAATATATATTATTCCAGATTGTTACACTATTTATAAATTCTTTTCTACCTGATGTTAAATTGTTCTGCTGTTCCAGGAACAATAAATTCCAGTAGGCACCATAATCATCATTTGCCCAGAGGAGAGTATATTTTTGAAACATCAGATTGACTATACCCTCGGGGTCTTCCTTTATCCGTTTGACAGCCAGCTCCAATGAGGCCTTGTGAGCCTCCTCGGCAGAACCTGTTTCTATAAACTTATCGTTAAGAAACTTGGCATCCTGTTCATTCCAGGAACCTTTTGATTCCACATTCAAGCCCACCATAAGGTTATACCCGAAGGACACGGCACTTCCCGGAAGCTTTCTGTCAATTGCCCGGGCAGTAGCTCCGCTGATCAGCTGGGAGCAAATTAAAAAACCGGCTAATAAAAAGATCACCCTGATCCAGCCCCTCGACAAACAGCTCTTTATTAATCCCGCTTTTTCATTTGAGCCTTCAACAGTCCCTGCCTTATAGGTTATTGTACAGATCACTATAGCTATAAGCAGCACCACCGACACCGGGCGTACCCCTCCTGCAACCGCAAGCAGAATACCTAAAAGGATGTTTAGTATAAATATACTGACATCTTTAGCTGCTGAAGAGGCTTTGAACAAATATGCCGTGATCCATATGCAAAGCAGGGACAGGCACATGAAAGCCGGTTCGGAGGCCATCTGATTGACAAAGAGTACCTGTGAAGGCCAGAAGGCAGCCAGAACCATCGCCAGAATTCCTGCCACCCTGCCGCATATAAGTCTTGCAATCCTGTTCACAAAAAATATACTAATAAGACTAACAGCCAAATTAAAATATAAACCCGTGGCGACTGAGGTTCCAAACAGCTTAAATATCAGCGAGAGAATATACGGATAGCCAATGACATGGGGAAACTGTGATATATAATCGCAGTATCCGGCTCCATCTCTTTTAAGAGTGCCCTTTGCCAGCATATCCGCTACATTGTAATAGGTTTGAAAGTCAGATTGGGGCTGAACCGGAAGATACCGGATAATCCACATTCTGACAGCTCCGGCAGCAATAATTGCTGCAGCTATAATCACACCCTCAACAACGATGCCGGGTATTCTGCTCCGAAACCTGAATCTGTATATATCAAAATGAGAGAATACAATTGCCGCAGAATTAGATATGAGCCACAGACCGCCCATAGATAATAGAATTCCTCCATACCATAAAAACGGGTATTTCGCTGAAATTCCTATGTTTAAAATCCCGCCGAACAGACTATAGCATACAAATATACCAAAAAAAGTCAAGTATATATAAGTAAACCAATTTCTGCGTGTCTCCATAATATACTTCCCCTAAACGCTTAATCCCAACAATTCTAGACAACAGTCTACCATAATTTGCCGAAATTGAATAGATTTAAGATTTGACAAAAATTTTCTTTTTTAGCATGTCAAGTGTCTGATTTGCTAATGTTTTGTAACACTTAAGCCTAAAACGTATCTATCTTTGACTCAAGTTCTGCAACCAGGTTGATATATTTTTCCTGAATATGCTCCCTTTCCGCTTCCTGTTCCAAATGCTCACCTTCAGCATCCAGCTCGTCCATTGTTTCTTTGACCAGATTGTTTTGGGCATACTTGTATACTACCCCATCCTCCTTGTCAATATGCCTGTGAAGCAAATGGGTGTAAGATATGGCATTTGCTATGACATCGAGCCTGGCTTCATCATCGCCGTCCATCACCTTTTTGAGGGCAGCTTCAAGTTCCTGCATGTGAAGCCTTCCCAGATCATGCTCAACAAGCATCCCGTGACGGACAAGCATTTCAGCAGGGCGTCCCAATTCATTCATCATTCTGTCAAAAAGCAGCTTCTCCTCTTTACCGTGATGATGCTTGTCCGCATAATTTCTCACAAAATCAATCATTTTGAAAAAGTCCCCGTACTGCACCTGTTCACCCTTCATGACCTTGTAACAATACTTCCGCATCACCGCCAGCATCCTTTTGATATATTTATGCTCTTCCACCATTACTTCGATTAAATTCATTGCACCTGGCTCCTCTCTATGCTGTGTATTCCATCAGATTTTGTATTGTACCGGTAGTCGGGGTTTATAGTGTTCACAAAAGCAGTGACCCATTCTTTCCTTAAATCGTAAAAATGTTTGATATCTCCTTTTACCCTTTCCCAGTAGGTTGTATGCAGACAGGTTGCCGTCCTCCAGACAAATTCCTTTTCATTTGAACTTATCACCTCATTGACCCTGTCACAGGGCATGCCTTCAAGTATAAAATCATTCAGGGCATTGAAAATCTCCTCCGGAGTGACAGGCTTACCCTGATAAGCGGCAGCCGCACTTTCACCCTGTTTTCTGAACAACTCCAGAAGTTCATTTTTATAGGTTATATCCTCCGACAAAATTGCAGTCACAAGTGAAGCCTGACGCAGCTCGGCACTCTCTATCCTTTCCTGCAGCCAGCCGTGAATATTGGAGGTGTCAATAATATTTTCCAGAGGCTCCTTCCCCATAGAGGCACCATATTTTCCGCTGTTTTCGCCTGCCCATTTTTCAGCTGGCAAACCTTTGTTTTTAGCCCATCCCATAATATCCTCCTCGATTTTTTCAGTCCAAAGGATTTTATTATATAACCAGAAATGAATTTTTCCTAAAAATAAACTCATAATTTTCCCTCTCAGCGGATTTTATTTAATTACCCATACCGCCATACTTATTTTAAAATACACACTGCCTATTTTTCACACGGTAATGTTAAATTATTATTTGATATTTGCCCTGAATTATATACCCTGATTTAATTATGCAAACCAAGTTTATAAAAATATAAACTTTCTTCCATACAAATAATTCTTAAATTGAAAATTATATATAACTATTAAGTACTGAGAAGGTGTTTTGGGAATATTATATTAGAACCCAGGCCTATGAAATAAGGAAAGTAGTAAACATCCCAAAGAGGACGCAGAGAGATGCTGCATGTAAGCCATGACTGGCTCTGCTTGTTTCCTTTAGCGGAAGCCATGCAGCATTCGGTGTTAGATTTATTTTATTGCCGGAATCACATAATCCTCTACCAACCTTTGAGTGTCTGCACCGTCTCTGGATCCGGCATTGATATTTGCAGTAACTACTATAATCATATTGGCTTCAGGAATGATAACTATCTTCTGCCCGCCTGCTCCGTCGGCGCGGTAGGTATAATAGGTCCTGCCTGTTGTTTTATTTTCCATATCCGCAATCCAGAACAAATATCCATAGTCCACACCCTTATCTACTTCAACCTTCTTTGTAATTGAGGCTGCTATCCACTCTTCCGGTATAAGCCGTCTGCCATCCCAATTGCCCTTGTTTAGATATAAATATCCGAATTTGGCCATATCCCTGGCAGTAAGATATAACCCGCTGCCGCCTCCATAACAATCCGTTGAATCACGGTCCCATCTTTTGACTGCAATGTTTAACGGCTTAAACAAATACTTATCTGCAAAGTCTTTTGTTTTCATGCTGGATTTTTCTGAAATAATGCCGGATAGAATCTGGGTCAGTCCGGTGTTATAAACAAATTTGCTTCCCGGGTCATCGGTGAGCGGCTTGTCAAGTGCGTACCGGAGCCAGTCAGAACTTGAAAAATAACCGTTGTAGTTATTATCAATGGACTCAAGTCCTCCTGTCATTGTCAGTACATTTTCGATGGTGATATCCTTTTTTCTCAGATTATCGCTGGAACCAAAATACTCGGGAATAAGCTCCGATACCTTTTGGTTCGTACCGGAAATAAGCTCTTCCCGTATTGCTATGCCGGTCAAGGCAGACATCACACTTTTAGTTACCGAATAAACCGGATTGTAGCTGGTTTTGGCTGCACCATTGTAATATTCCTCAAATACAAGAAAACCATTTTTTATAACCAGCAGACTGTATACATTGGGATAATTATCTTTTATTCTTGTAACAATCCTGGTAAACTGCTGCTCATCAAGGCCCTGTTTTTCAGGAGTTGACTTGCTCCAATCCTTTGTCGGCCATTTTGCTGCAAGTGTATCCGCAGCCTGAGTGCTTAAGCTCTCTGCCGGGACACTCCTGTTACTTTCCTTATTATCGCTGCAGCCTGTGCCTGTAAAAACTATACTTGCCAGTAAAAATGCCAGGATGGTTTTTTTCATATCATTAACCTCCGACCGCAAATTGTAATAAAATTTATTCACTCCCCTATCGCTGTAAGGCGAATAAAGGAGGTTAATTGTTTAGTTCTACTTTTAATATTAATTATAAAACCATATATTTACAAGTAAAATATGGAATCTCTGGTGTTAAAATAAAAAACCCCCGGCTTTTTTGGCCGGGGGTCAATCATTTTTACCTTGTTTTTTTATTCAGAGCTTCATCTTTTATTTCTTCACGCATCCCCTGAAGAGCATCTCTTCTTCTGTCGTTCTTTTCTTCAAGTTCTCTTTTCTGAGTCTGGTCATCTACTTTTGACATCATATCTTCAGCAGCTTCCATATTTCTGATGGTATGATTGATATTGAATTGTATCCTGTCCACGTTGTTGCTTCTGTCATCCGGTTTAGACTTATTCATTTGTTATCGCTCCTTTATTTTAGTTTTCATGAACCTTTATTTCAGCTGCTCCTGATTGTTCCATTATCGATTTTACTTCCTGCGCCTTATGTCTGGCAGCTTTTACATAGACTACAATGCCGGCGTCATCATGTAAATCGCTCAGGTCATTAACACTTTCCACAAAAGCTTCCAACTGGCCAGGATCGTCCTGGCCGGTCTTTACTACAGCACTTGCGCGGTTATCTTCCACATCATTCCGCATGCTTTGGAATTTTTCTTCATCCACGGCACTGATTATCATGTCTCTTCTTTGTATACCGCTGTTCCTGAGAGAATCAACCAACCCGCCAACCTTGCCAGGGTCAAGGAATCTGCCAATTATATGAATAACAATCCCTCCCTTGAACTTCTAAAATCTTTTCATTCTTTTATATTTTGTCCGAAAAAAAATTTAGTAGTCAGGAAAAAAATTAATCAAATATGAAATCTTCGAGTCATCTCTTTTTTAAATTTTTTATTGGAGAAAACCAGCATGCCTATTGTCGTCAAAAATGAATATAGTGCTGAAACCGCACTTGCCCATATTTCATTTGCCACACCGGTCAAGTACAGAATAACAGGTAAAAAACCTAAAAAGATCATGGCAATAATGTATCCAACATACTCGTTCCATAACATTTTACTCTTTACAACAATCAACGTTATTAAAAATGTACCGGCTATCAGTAAAAACGGTATGACTATATTCACCGACCACCTGTAAAAGCCTGAGAGCAGGTCCATGAAAAACAGAAAGCCAGATATCCCTATGATCTGTAAAAGTATTTTTGTTCCTGCACGCATTTTCGAAAGAATAGTGTTATTAATAAGAAGCTGCAGGTACAATACCGGACATATCACAAATAGCGACCAGGGATTTTTTATCCCTGTAAGTATGTTTATTAGTACACAAATACTTACTACTGTGATTGATATAAACAAAAGTACTTTACTGGCAAAGTTAAATTGAGGAACTGTTTCAGTTTTACCGTATGCAGGATACCACACATTTGTAGCCCCTCCCTTGAACTCTCCTCCATTCCTGTTGCAAAGAGGACATTTATTTTCATCCTCTTCTATAAAAACACCGCAATACTTACACTTGTTCATATACATGTCCATGCCCAGCATTTCGCACAAAACATAATGATGGAAATAGCATGGGTTCGGTACCTCCTTCAGTCATTTTTATAATTTCTTTCAACCTTTTTTACCCCAATTATTTGAGTAGACTTTTATTTCAAGTCCGCTGTCCTGTGACAGGAAGCTGAAAAAACTTCTGATTATACCGGCCTCCAGAATTGTTCTCGAAAAAGTTACGGTCAGATTGTCATTAACCGTACAGACCCCACAATTGACAGGGCTTTTGAGTGTAGGATATATAATGGCCTCCACACGGTCCACATATTTGCACATTGAGTCAGGCAATCTGATATTTCCGATGTTTGACAGTGTAATTGTTTTGGAATTCTCGCCAAAGTTTTCAAAACCATACCGCATAGCAATATTTTTTATAAATACCGGAATAAATCTGGCTACCAATAACTTTTCAAGTTTTATATTACCTACCATAACACTGTACAGATTTTCCTTTTTCAGCTTATCTCTCAATTGAGAGGAGACCTCTGCCAATATTGTCTCAAAACATAGTTCCTCAGAGGGATTGACACCGACATTAACAACCGTAAAAAAATTTCTAAGCGTTCTGGAAGGAAAAATCTTTCTCAGGTTAACCGGTATTGTCACTCTTATAGGCTCTTTGTATATGCCGAATTTCATGGTCTCGCTATAAATTGAATATATCAGTACCGAAGTCAAATACTCCGTTATGGTTGAACTCCTTTGTTTTGCAGTTGAATTAAGCAGGGATGCGGACATAACCCCGTGTATAACGTTATTGCCGAAGGGCTCCAATGGTGTCCCTTCAATATGAAAAGCCTTTGTCTCTGTGAGCCGTTTGGCAGGCATATTTTGATAATATTTGTCAAAGCTGTCCTCCATTTCATATTTATTGGGCAATTCATCGGGTTCCAGAATCAGGCCTTCATTCTCAATTTTCTTACCTGTAAGGCATAAATACTGATATACAAGCGTTTTCAGGAACTCCACTGCTCCCGTACCATCGGTCAGGGAGTGAAATACCTCCACTGCTATACGGCGATTATAATATATAACTCTCAGGAGAAAGCCGTTGCTCTCATTTACTTTTAACGGACAACAGGGGTATTGTTCCTCTCGTTGAACCAACAGCTTTTGATTGTTCTGATTCAGGTAATCCCAGAAAACACCTTTCTGCAGTTTGACTGCCAGGGTAGGAAAACGCACCAGAACAGTATCCAGAGCTTTCTGAAGCAGCTCTCCCTCAACATTTTCATTCATAATCATTGAGATTCTGAAAATCGAGGTATTCGATTCTTTAGATACTGATCTGAATATTTTTCCGGCATTATCAATTTTAAACCACCTATCCATATTTATGCCCATACCCAGCATTTTTCACAAAACATAATGACAGAAATGGCATGGGCTCGGTACCTCCTTCAGACATTTATATAATTTCTTTCGACCTTTTCTCCAGTACAATTTTTTAAAATTCCCCTTTATTATCATAGTATTATACTGTTTGAAGAGGTGTTCTGTCTGAATTCTTTTTTTTTTACAATCTCTGCTTTGTTTTTGCAATAAAGTACACGACATTGTTTATATGATTTACATTGCACGGGGATTAAAGGTCTTAACCTGTGAAAAATCCGCCTTATTGAATTGTTTCACACAAAGAATGAAGAATAACAATCCCATTGCCAGTATAATTGCCAATCCAAAGTACGGTTTGATAACAAGTCCGTTAAGATCAAAGGCTACACCTGCTTTTATCAGTGCCTCTGTGGAGAGGTTACCCATTTTCAGTGTAATATATCTGAATATGGAAGTAGTATAGGTTAAAGGATTTATATATATCAGAGGCCGAATGATCTCAGGCATGACAGTAGTTGGAATATATGCTCCAGACAGGAAGGTCAGCGGCATTGTAAAAACTGTAATCATTATCTGGAATGTGGTGGAGTTCTTTGCAAGGGTAGCCAGGAAAAGTCCGATTGAACTGAAGGTTACACCCACAGCCGCCATCACTCCAAACATTTGAACAAATTGAAACGCATCGATCTTCAAACCCACGAACAGGGCTAAAATTATTACCATAATCCCCTGTAACCCCGCAATTATACTTGATGATAGTATTTGGCCTATTGATATCTGCCATCTGGGCACAGGTGAAACTATAATTTCCTTCATAAACCCCATGGACATGTCCTCAATAATATTTGTCGAATTGCTTAAAGCAGACTGAAATACCGTCATTATAATTATCCCTGATATGAGGTAGTTTATTGGCTGATCTACACCGGTAGCCGCCGATTTCATAACAAAGGAAAATATAAACAGAAAAAATACAGGCATGATTAATGCAAAAGCCAACTGCATTTTATTCCTTAAAAAATTAGTCAGGTTCCTTTTTAGTATTGCTTTTATACCTCTCATCACACTCTTATCTCCTTTCCTGTAATGGCCAGAAATACGTCGTTCAAAGTTCCCTTGCTGGTCTCAAAATCACGGATCGACGCTTTAAAGTTTTCAACTATATCAAGTACATCCCCTAAATCGTTTGAATAGACCGTAAACATTTCATCATTGAATTTAAACTTTATTTCCTTCTCCCTGCAATAGTTTTGAAACATATCACAATCAGAGGTTTTAAGCTTTGTAACATTGGAAGTATATTGCTTTTTAAGATTGTATGGAGTATCATACGCAACTATCTTTCCATGATCCATTATGGCTACCTTGTCGCAGATTTCGGCTTCATCCATATAGTGTGTTGTAAGAAAAATAGTTATGTTTTTCTGCTTCTGAAGTTTGTAAATATAGTCCCAGATGTTTGCCCTGGTCTGTGGATCAAGCCCGGTTGTGGGCTCATCCAAAAACAGCACTTTTGGATAATGAACAAGCCCTCTGGCGATTTCCACCCTTCTCTTCATCCCTCCCGACAAACTGCCTACCGGGGCCTTTCTCCAATCTTCAAGGTTCACCAGCTCCAAAACAAAGTCTATTCTCCCCTTCACTTCACTTTTGGGAACCTTATAAAAATCACAGTGAAATTTCAGGTTTTCTTCAATTGTGAGCTTGCTGTCCAGAGTAGAATCCTGAAACACAATTCCAATCTCATTCCTGACCCTGTCCTTATGCTCCGAAACTTCATTTCCGTTAATCAGCAGTTGTCCTTCCGTTTTGTTGATTATTGTGCATAGTGTATTGATGGTCGTACTCTTTCCGGCACCGTTGGGTCCAAGAAATGCAAAGATGGAGCCCTCCTCAACATTAAATGAAATATTATCAACTGCTGCGAAATCACCATACTTTTTTGTAAAATTTTTGACTTCAACTATATTAGACATTTTTATCCCTCATTCCATAAAATTAATTTGACAGCATATAGTTTTTCTTCCTCATAAAGCCGGTTGCCCTTCCGGGCACAATGTGTATATTAAAGGTGCAATTTAAAACGCAAATAAAAATATTTTAAAAATTTTATAAAAAAATTTAAAATATTTATAAAGCTTGACACATAACGCTTTGTATTGAATTTTGCCGGTATTTTTTATAGAATTTTTATAAATGCTTTAAAATATCTTTAAAATCATTGCTTAAAATAACATATACCGAAACATCAAGATTTACTGGATATATTAATGTAACATTTTAATATAAGGCGGATTATATATGGCAGATAAAAATTGGTTCCGGATAATCCCGGATAAAATAAAAAACAGTTTGGATAATTTCAGAAATGCTCATATTGAAAAACACTTGCGGGAAAGAGAACTCCGGCAAAAAATGTTTGCCGAGCATTTAAGAAATCATGAAGAAATAAATAAGCTGAAAAAGGAATTCAGGCAAAAAATCAGCAGTTACAATGAAAAATATGATGAACTTCAATGGTATCACAGAAACAACAGACTTTCACAAGTACTTATTATTGTTTTTAATATTTTTATCTGGTTTATAATATTCCGTTTTTTCGGAGCCAGGGCGTTGGCCGTAGTTATAGCCGCTATTATCACAGTCGGCGGGGTCATTCAGTTCCTTTTCAACATGCGTCTTGAGAAGATGATATTCAAACCAATAATCAGTCTCAGAAAAGGAGTTGAGGAGATAGCAAAAGGAAATTATGATATTGAGATTAAAACCGAAATATTTAATGAATTGGGTATTCTTATTATTTCTTTTAATGATATGGCAAAAAAACTGAAGGAAGGTGAACTTTTAAAAAAATCCTATGAAGAAAACCGGAAAACCTTAATAGCCAATATTTCTCATGACCTAAAGACCCCCATCACTTCCATTCAGGGATATATTGAGACAATGCTGGAGAGACCTGATATTCCGCAGGATACTGTTAATAAGTATCATCAGATTATTTATAATAATGCCGCCTATATGAATAAACTTATTGACGACCTGTTTTTATTCTCAAAACTTGATATGCAAAAACTTGAACTGCAGCAGGAAAATATCAGTATCCGGGCCTTTATGTCAGATTTGATGGAGGAATTTCAGTATGAGCTTGAGGATAGGGCCATAAAATTTTCTTATACCGATACTCTCTCAACAGAGTGCCATGCACATATTGACCGTAAACGGATAAATCAGGTGTTCAGAAATATCATAGGCAATGCCATAAAATATGGCAGCGAAGGTGATACTGAGATAGATGTGACCCTCTATGATAATGAACAATATATAATCTTTGATATCAGCGACAACGGACCCGGAATTCCCGAAGACAAGCTTTTAAAGATCTTTGACAGATTTTACAGGATAGATTCCGCAAGAACCAAGGATTTAATGAGCACAGGACTGGGGCTTTCAATTGCAAAGGAACTGGTGGAAGCACACGGCGGAAGGATTTCTGCCTCCAGTGCATTTAACTCCGGTACCATAATTACAGTCAGCCTGCCTAAATCCGAACAAATAAAAGGAGACGACAAATGAAACAAATTTTGATCATTGAAGATGACATAAATATTGCTGAAATGGAACGGGATTACCTTCATCTGAACGGATATAAATGCGAAATAGCCCAAGATGGTGCACAGGGACTTAAATCAGCACTGCAGGGAATATATGATGTTGTTATTGTGGACTTAATGCTTCCGGGAAAAGACGGGTATGAAATAATCAAGGAACTTAGAAAGAAGTTTGAGATACCTATTCTGGTAGTTTCAGCAAGAACAGAGGATATAGATAAAATAAGAGGTCTCGATTTCGGAGCCGATGATTATCTCACAAAGCCCTTCAGTCCTGCCGAACTGGCTGCAAGAGTAAAATCACATATAAACAGGTACGAGAGGCTCAAGGGTAATAACACCTCCTCCGAAACCATTGCCCACGGCGGACTGGAAATAAACACTGCCTCACATAGAGTTTTTGTCAACGGAAAGGAGATACAGCTTACCTCCAAGGAATATGCAACACTTGTATTTCTGGCCACCAACCCCAATATTGTTTTCACCAAGGAACATATTTTTGAAAGGGTATGGGGCGATGATATATATGGTGACACGGCAACGGTTCCTGTGCATATCCAGAAAATCAGAAAAAAAATTGAAAAAGATCCCGCAAATCCTGAGTTTATCGAGACTCTGTGGGGAACCGGCTACAGGTTTAAGGCCTGAACCTGTTCGAAGTGAATATTAAGTCTGCCGTCCTCATATTTTGCACCGGTGATTTCCAGTGACTGAAGCTTTGACGGCAGCACCAGGCATCTCCTTTCATTCTTGATTGTAATGGTTATTTCGTCGCCCTTTTGTGAAAGCTTTAACTCCTTTTTATCCACAAATGGCATATTTATAGCTAAAATGTAACCCTTCCGATCTTTATCAACTGAGAATATCTTTTCGTCGAAAAGAACCCTTTCAGGATCTGTTTCATTGTAAAGCTGCTGTGCAACGGTATTCAAGACCTCAAGTTTTCTCAGTTCATGGCTGAGCAATTCCAGTTTGAAAACCGGGATTCCTTTAAAACTGTCTGTAATATCCTTAATACTGTCCTTCTGAATTTCAGTCCACTTTTCAAAGTATCCGCACAGGGAAGCTTCCGGGAATATTCTGTTTATGATAATGCCGTCAACATTATAATCAAAAAGATGGAGGTATGAGAAACTCCTCTTAGCCTCCTTAACTACTATCTTCTCAGGAGTAGTAACTATTCTTATGCTTACCGACTCTTTATTCAGCAGCAACTGATGCAGCCGATCTATTTTGGAATACAATCTTTCAACCTCATCGAAGGTTTCTTCAGAAGGAACGGGTACTTTAACAGCTGCCTGAATGATAGGTCCTGCTATTTTCGCCCCCTTCCTCTTGATAGGGAAAAGTTTTTCCATCCACCATTTAAATAAATCCGGAAATTTAAGCAGGGACATGGTTTCTCCAGTGGGTGCGCAGTCGACTATCAATACATCGTATATACCCTCGTCATGGATTTCTTTTATTTTTAACAGGGATATAAGCTCATCAAAGCCGGGAAACACCAGCAATTCTTCACTTTCAATATTTTTTTCCGACTTGAGCGTCATAAGTTTTTCTATATAGCCCCTGACGTTTCCCCATGACTTTTCATTTTCCAGTACCGCGTCAATTTCCATGGCATACAGGTTACTGCTTATTTCAGCAGGTTCATTTGACAGCTTGATGTCGAAGGAATCACTCAAGCTGTGTGCCATATCGGTACTGACTACAAGTACCTTTTTGCCTTCAGCCGCTATTTTGCAGGCAGTTGCTGCCGCGATGCTGGTTTTGCCCACACCGCCCTTACCGGTATATAATATAATTCTCATAATAACTTGCTCCTTTTGGATTATTGAAACCGTACTCTCTATTGACAATGTCTTTTAACCCGGATTAAATTCAGTTAAAGTCAACTTCAACCCTTTTTACAGGCTTCTTATCCCCTGTTTTCCCGGTATTATCCTGCTCCGGCCGGTTTACGTTCTCCTGATGCGAAAAATTTTCCGAAATAATTTCCAGTGCAATGTTCTTGAGCAATTCACCTGCATCCCTTTCAAAGGTTTCAATTCCAACCTTCATGTTTTCCGGCAGTATTTCCTTAATTGCCTGGTATCTGAGAATTTCAGCCTTTATCATCTTTTTTACAAACTCTTTGTTCATAAATATGCCCATGCCCAACATTTCACAAGATATGATGATAGAAATGGCAGTGGCAAGGTACCTCCTTTACTGATTTTTAAGATTTCTTTCAAACCCGTATCACTCAAAAAATATGCTCAGTGTACCTTCATTCAGCTTGGCCGACGCCATCTGATACTTTCTTACGGTATTTGGAATTGGAATGTTTCTCTTAAAGTTTCCAATTTTGACTATGATATCAGTGCCTGATTCAAACAGATCAAATGCACCCTTCTCTGCCAAAGGCACAAAAACGTCCAGCCGGTAACCTTTTTCAGTCTTATTGAAAGTTTCATTTACAGTAGTTTTCAATACCTTGAAAAGATTACTGTCCTTAAGTGAATCGGCGGCCATTCTTTCCAGAGCTTTAACTCCGTTAATATCCGCTTCGTACCATTTGATTTTATATATGGGTATGCTGGCAAATACAGCTTCAATTTCTTCAAGATAATTGCTTTGAATCTGCTTCCATTGGTCAAAAAAGCTGTTGTTGACGTCCCCGGGAATTATTCTGTTGATATAAAGTCCATCTACATTAAAATTGTATAGGTTCAAATACATATAGTTTCTTTTTGTTTCCTCTACAACCATTTTCTCCGGAATTGTAACAAGTCTGATACTGCATATATTCCTGTCCTTTAGCAGCGTTTGAAGTGTTCCCAGCTTGACATACAGCTTTTCGATGTCATTCATTGCCTTATCATCGGGCATTTCAATCTTGAACGCTGCTCTGGATATAGGTCTTAGAACTTTTAACGCCACCCTTCCGATAGGGAACAGCTTCTCCATATACCATGAAAGCAGTTCCGGAAACTTCAGCAAGGACAGGGTTTCGCCTGTTGGCGCACAATCCACAATTATCAGGTCATATATACCTGAATCATACAATTCTTTTATTTTCAGCAATGAAAAAAGTTCCTCTATTCCCGGGAAAACAACTATATCATCAAAGACCTCGCTATCGGCCTGGTTTTCAAAAGACAGCATGCTCTTAAAGGATTTTGATATTGTTCCGTAGTATCTTTCCATTTCATAATTGGAATCAATTTCAAGACCGTCCAGATTTCCAAGGATTTTTTCTGGTTCCTCCTTCAGTTCCTTCATAAACAGATCACTCAGATTGTGAGCCATATCAGTACTCACTATCAGGGTCTTTTTTCCCTCTCCGGCCGCTTTTACAGCATGTGCGGCAGCAGTACTGGTTTTGCCTACACCGCCCTTTCCGGTAAAAATAATTATTCTTCCCATAATTGCCTCCATTTCAAATTCAACATGTGCTAAATCCGGCATATCTGATAACTTCATTTCCAGAATAGTTCTCATCCGGAAGTATTTATGTAAAAAAATTACTCTATATTAATCCTCTTAACTCTTTTAATTTTACTCTTATCTTCATTCTGCTCCGATTTTCCTTTTTTCAGAATATTGATTACCTTGCCAATAATATTGATTCCGGCTTCCCTCTCTTCATTTGTCAGGGCTTTATAAATCTCACCGAAATAATAGGCAAACAGCTTTTTTTCTTCGTCAATAAAAGCCTGGGCTGCCGGTGTCAATACGATATTTACCACCCTGCGGTCTTCATTGCCTCTGATTCTTTCAACCATCTTCTTTTTTTCAAGCCTGCCTACTACTCCGGTTGCCGTATTCAGGGGTGCACAAATATACTCCGACAGTTCCGTCATATTGCCCGTCTTCTTTTTATACAGATAAAGCAGAACCAATATCTCGTTCTTGGAATAATCTAAAAAAACCGTACTCCATTGATCCGGGAAAAACAGGAATTTAAATTCGTCTATATAATCGAATATTATTGTCTCAATATCAAAACTTTCGTTATTGATTATTACACACCCCTTAAAATAGTTCTTCGCTCGAAGTATATTTTTATTCTACATCTGAAGTATTGATTTGTCAAATGCTAAAAAACTTTTTATTAACCGATTTTATCCTTTATATGTTTATTTACAACCTGTACAATGAAGACCCCCGCAACAGCAGGAATTATTTGCCCTATACATATACTTAACGCCAGCACGGAATAAGGAATATTTAAAAGTTTCGAAAGCCATATGGGTACCAATAAGCCCGGTCCGAAAACCAAAGGTATTGTAATCAGCCATATATTCCAATTAAATTTGCGTACCATATAAACCGCTCCCGAAGTTATTATTCCTGCCAGTACTCCTCCTATCATATCCAGTGGTCCAAGTCCGCCCATTATGGTATTGCTGAGGAAGTTTGCCAATCCCAGAGGTATTATGAGAAATGGATATACATAACTTAATGAATATAGAGAAGTGGCGATTCTTATCTGATACTGCCCAAAGGCAAAGCCCTGTGATATAAACATTATTACAACATACAATGCAATAATAATTGCAGAAATAGTTAATTTTTTTACGGTTTTCATAGCGATCCCCCAATAATTGTCTTTTATAAATTTTTTATTGATGTTTTGTTTGCATTAATTCCGCATAGCTGCAGCAGCCTATGGCACCATTGAACTGAGGTTCAACCAAATGAACAATCTCATCAAAATCCGATTCAAGGTATTTTGAGATTGCTTTGTTTCTTGCAACTCCCCCGGATAAGACCAGTTTCTCCCCTTTAAATCTTGTCAGCAAAGGGCTGAGCTTTTTATACAACGAATAATTCACACCTGCACAAAGCTTCTCAATTCTCATGCCTTCGGCTATTTTTCCTATCAGTTCCGATTCAGAAAATACAGAGCAGGTGGAGTTAAGCTGTGCAGGAGCTTCAAAATGCCGTGACATTTCCTCAAGTGGTATTTCGAGTACTGCAGCCATATTTTCAAGATATCTCCCGCATGAAGCCGCACATTTCTCATTTAGCTCTAAATCCGTAATAAGGCCCTTTTCAACCCTTACCACCTTGACATCCTGCCCTCCGATATCCAGTAAAATAAAGTTCTTGAGCTCTGTTTGATGCATTGCCCCATAAGCATGCGCCTTTATTTCGGTTATTGGCTTGAATGTGCACAAGTCTGTATTGTTCCTGCCATACCCGGTGGATACTGCTTTATCCGGCTTGCCGAGACCCATCCGTTCCATATCCACCTGCAGCCTTCCATCCTTATATATACAAAAGGTTTTATAAAAAGCCATGGTGCTGATTTTTTTCTTTTCAACCAAAATCCAGTTATCCATATAAACAATTTTTACTTCCCGGCTGCCCATATCAATACCTAATACTTTCACGCAAATCCCCCCTTTAGATCCGATAACATATCCAAAAATGCCTCCAGCCTGAGTTTTGTTCTGGAATCAAGCTGATTGGACTTGTCCCCTTCAATTGTCAGAACAGGTATTTCAAGCTCCCGTTTGATTACCATATCCTCAATAGCCCTGTGACAAAATGCCTGGGTATAGTGTATTATCCCGTCAAGCTTCCTGAGCTTTATTTGTTTTTTTACCTCCCGGAGCCTGAAATCCAGATCATAAGGATATGTGTAGTCATAATACTGCCCGTAGATACTTTCTGCTTCCATTGACCTTGGAAATGCAAATTCGCGCTGAACCTCATTGTACACTATTCTGGCATCATGGTTTTCTACATATCCGTACAAATCACCGGTCATTGGAGGTACCCCCATATACCCCAGCCGGAGGGATTGGGTATATGGGGGTCTTTTACCTATTTCAGATATTTTTTTCTTCAGCGCTTCAAGGCATTGTACTGCATTTCCATTGAAATCGCTCAGCGAAACCTGGTATAAATGATTTTCGAAACCTGTGGACTTGTTATCTATATAGGTAAACTCATCCAGCTTACGGGCATACTGCCGAAGTTCCGATAAATCTTTCCTCACCGCTTCTGTCTGCGGAAGTGATACTCCGAACCTTTCCATAAATTTATTTACTTCGGCAGTGACATTTTCCGGCGTGTGTTTGGAGGGGTAGGAAAAATCATATGTTTTAATGCCTCTCCTCCTTAAAACCTCCATTAATGCTCTGGTATTGGAGCAGTCCCCCTCCAGCACCCCGACAAGCTCATCTATCCCACAGCGCAGGCAGGCTCCATAAATTCCTTTTATCCACGCACAGGAGCTTTTTGGGAAACCGTCCCTTTCAGCTCTCTCGATGTCCTGCGCGCAGGCATCTGATGATATGAAAACATTGTTGAGATCGATAACCCTGTATCCTGCTGCAAGCAGAACCTCAACAGGTACGGTGGTCGTTATTCCCATATTTTTCATTTGATCCCCCACATAAGTAAAAATATATTTCCAAAAGGATTCTATTCCCGGCAAGTGCAGTCCAGCTTCGCTGGACGCACACAATAAAAAAAAGGGCATAAGCCCCCTATAAACAAAAATAAGCCGTCCTCCGACAGCCGGTCCGTAGTTTTGTTTATAGACAGGATGGTTACGAACTGTCTTATTATGTTGAGTTGATTGTATCACGTATAAACTCTCAAAGTCAACAGAATAGTATCTTTGCATTTCATTTATATACGGAAAACCTAAAACTCATATTTCACGGGCCTCAGGAACATATTGACAAGTTCCTGCTTGGGATCTTTTCCCTCATATAATATGGAATAAATGGAATTACATATGGGTAAATCTACATCGTGTTTGTCGGACAACATCTTCAGTGCCTTGGAAGTAGCAACTCCCTCGGCAAGTTTTTCAAACTTTGAGCCTTTGACAAATTCTTCGCCAAACCTTCTATTGTGACTATGCTGAGAAAAAAGGGTTGCCTCATAATCACCCAGATGGCTTAATCCATAGGCTGTAAGTTCATTCCCACCCATTGCCTTGATAAGCCTGGATATTTCACGCGTACCTCTGGCCATCAATGCTCCCTTTAAGCTGCTGTAGTTTAGACCGTCCAACATGCCTGCCCCGATTCCAATGACATTTTTTGAGGCTGCTCCGATTTCATTTCCGATAAGATCCTGTCCGTAATAAAACCTTATTATTTCACTTCCCAGCTCATTAACTACGGATTTTGTAACATCAATATTATTAGAGCCAACCACCATGCAATTCGGAATACCCTTTACATAATCCTGTACATGTCCGGGCCCTACCCAAATAGCCACACCGGTGTTTGCACCCATTTCCTCATACACTATTTGTGACAGCCGTTTTCCCGAACCGGCTTCTATTCCCTTCATACATAAAATAAATATCCTGTTTTCCATTGGAAATTTGCATATCAGCTTTGCAAGAGCTCTCAATTCCTGAGCGCTTATTGCTATTATTATGAATTTTCCGAAAGACAGTGCTTCTTCCAAGGAGGAACTGAGTATTAAATCCTCCTGCAGTTTCAAATATTCATTATGCCTTTCACTTTTAAGCATATTGAAGGCCTTGGAGCTTTCTCTTCCCCACAGCATTACATCATGACCGATTTTTTTGGAATACCAGGCCAGAAAGGTCCCCCATCTTCCGCTTCCCAAAACAGATATTTTCATAGTTAATATACTCCTGTGATTTATGTTTAATAATATTATAGCATTAATAGTATTGCAAAGTTCATTAAAAGTACACGCCTGAATTTTCAGTAAAAACACTTGTGATGAACTGTAGAAATTTCAGACGTGTACTTGAGAGCACAGTCTCTTTTAATTAATTTAAGTTTGCCTATATCAGAAATATTGCCACAATAGTTGTAACCGCCAGTCCAATGACTACCGGTTTTATATTTCTTCTGGCAAGTTCAAAGGCATCAACGCCGCATATTGCTGCAACAGGAATGACAGCCCAGGGGATAAGCGTTCCTCCGCCAACCCATATGGCGGCCACCTGCCCGAGGGCAGTCAGCGTTGTGACCCCTGAACCTATTGCTGCAGAGAAAAGTTTTGCAATGGAGCCCACAAGCGAAATACCCGAGAAACCTGAACCGTCAAGACCTGTAATCGCTCCCACCACAGTGGCTGTAACAGCTCCCACCGCAGAATTGAGAGGTACTCCGTTTGCCAGTGCCACACCCAGGTCATTGACCAGACCATGGGAGCCTTTTGGCAGGAGTTCCCCAAAGATGCTGTTAAAGCCCGCATCTCCCAGGTAAAAGAAAGCTGCCACAGGTATAACAGGTCCGAACACCTTGAAGCCGAACTGCAGACCTTCTATAAATCTTGAAGTTATCTTTTCAAGACTTCTTTTTCTGTATGTAAATGAAGTGATTAATATCAGAATAAAGAGAGCAGTTCCTCCTATCAATGCGGTTGCATCTCCTCCCTGCAGCCCGGCAAGAAACATGATTGCTATATCTGCCAGGAACAGCACCGGAACCAAAACCGCAAAGAAAACCTTCACACCCGGTGACAGTTTTTTAACATTGAATTTATCGGCAACGGCCTCTTCCTCCCTTTGCTTTTCAATAATTTGTGAACTTCCCAAGGTATTTTTCTTCATATCACGCATTAAAAACCAAAAGGCTGCCAAGGTTGTCACTACACCCATTACAATGACCAGCGGTATGCTTGCCTGCACAACATCTCCTACCGGTATTCCAGCACCGTCGGCTGTGAGCTTCGGAGCCCCCTGAATTACATAATCTCCTGAGAGAGCAATTCCGTGGCCGAAAAGATTCATTGCCACAGCCACTCCCATAGCCGGCAGCTTAACTTTCAATGCCACAGGCAGCAGAACAGCTCCCAGCAGTGCAACTGCAGGAGAAGGCCAGAAGAACCACGATATTGCCATCATCAATAAACCGATGACCCAGTATGCAAGTTTCGGTCCTCTTATAAGTCTGGCAAACGGCGAAACCATGGTTTCATTTATCCCCGAACTCAAAAGCTCTCTGCTCATTGCAGTGATAACGGAAATTATCAAAATAGTGCCTATAAGCTCTTTAATGGCATATATAAGGCTGTTGAAAATACCCATTACCGACTGGTAGACCGAAGCCGTGGCAGCCAGACCCAGACAGAATATTCCTATAATACAAATAAGACTTGTATCTCTTCTGAATAACATAACAACTATGATCGCAACAATAAAAAACAGGTAAACCCAATGTAGTGCATTTAATTCAATTCCCATATTCATCATCCCTTCTATTTGAAATATTCTTGATACAGGATATTCCAGCAATTCAGGAAAGGTTCAAAAGGGAATTTGTTATCAATTTTAAAAATATTTAAAAATATTTTCTGTTTTATGTTTACGATTTATTTAAAGAGGTATATATTAAATACAATCATTGATGGTTGATAAAATAAAAGTAATTACCGGAAGGAGATGGGTCCGCCAGAAATTTAAAATGGTGTTCGGATCAAAGGTAGTAGAAAGTATGAGGTTAATTGGAAAAAAGCATGAGTAAAAAATGTTTCGCGAAACCGTTATAACGGTCGGATTAATTAGTTGCATATCCGGCCGTTATTACTGTTTACAGGCATTATACCCTCTATTGACAATGTATAACACGCCTCACGCCGGCTATTTTGCCACTTTTCTTTGTCGTCGTCCCTGCCTTGCCTCAGCAAGGCTGCGTCCATCCTCCTCGAAAATTGCCAAAATATTTCAGCGCGTAGTCTGTGATATGCATACCATATACTTGCAAGCCTATCTGCTTTTAACGTCAAATACTGCATGAATTATCCGGCTTCTGTTCCTTGTGGACGGTAAAATATTCATCAGTCTTAAGAAAAAACCCTGACGCTTTTTATTAAAATCACCAATACTCCAATTCTCAACGAGCTTGATTCTATCGTGAAGGCCTGTTATTTCTTCAGCCCTGTCAATTCCCCAGGCAAAGGGCGAACTGATTGCCTTACCTACAAAATAACTGTGAATTACATCAAAGTATAAATCTGCGTCAGGAAAACAGTCACAAATATATTTAAAAACACTTTTGACCTGTTCCTCCTTCAAATACATAAAAAGCCCTTCAGCCAGTATCAGCACTCTGTCTGTCATTGTCACATTTATTTTTTCGGCCCAGGATAGGTCTGTAACAGACTCCGGAATAAATCTGATCCTGCTATTCTCTGTAAAAAACCTTCTTCTGATGCTTATGACATCGGGGAGGTCAACTTCATACCAGCGCAGCCTTCCGTTGTCAAATCTGCTGACTCTGGTGTCTAAGCCCACCCCCAGGTTGATAATAACCCCATCCGGATTTGTTTTTGTAAATTCAGTTACGGCTTTGTCAAGAAGCTGACTGCGTGTAAGTATTCCCACACCGGCTATGCTACCGCCGTCGAATCTTTTTGGATCAACCCTGATCTTCCCGGCTATTTCAAAAGCCTTTTGGTCCTTGATAATCGGTGCCTTATTCCCGAACTCTCCTGCTTTGACAAATAGCGGTATAAACAGGGTCTCTTCCGGAGACCCTTCCTCCAAACAGTAATAATCTTTATCTGCGTCTACCATTTTAACCTCCCAAACCCTATTTATGGTTTTGAACAGCATAACGGCCACAAAACAGTTATTAGTTTTTTTAATTATCTTTGTGGTCACAGATAAAATTATTACAAAATTTCTTTATAAAGTAATTTCTGATCTTGCTTTTTGCTATACAATTCTTGCTATTAATATATATGGCTCCGGCATATAATCTTAAAGATTTATTTATGATTAACACGGGCGTATGGGTATCATCAGCTCTATGAAAATATGGCCGTTTTCATTATTTTTGCGATACCGTTCAATACAGGGTTTATCCTCGGGAAAGAAACCGTTCTGAGGCATCCAGCAGCCATATATGTAATCAATAGCCTCAAAGAAGGATTTGCTGAAATCAGGCTTTTCAGCATCAAAATTACAGGACGCATACCTCCCTTCAGATCCGAGTTTTCTTATACCGATGTTTCCGTCGGGTTCAGCCTCCCTGCCGACTGTAATGCAGGTGTCGTATCTGCATTCGGTGAGAGGGACAATTTCAGGATTATCCAGAGTTATTCCCATGACACGTGTATCACCATTTATCAGCTCTCTGGCAGCCGCCCAGATATAAAGTCTTCTGAAGGAATCCTCGATTTCTTCACTCCTGTGTTCTTCAGAAAGTCCGGTATTGCGGATATACGCAACAGTATAATCCTCCAATTGGCATAAATTTATCTCATATTCAAAGAACTCCCTTCCGACCGATGAAAAAAATTCTTTTCCATAGTCGGCATTATGCCAGGACAGACCGTTTTTTAACCGCCTTGTCTCTAAAAACTCCGAAGGAGTAATTTTAAAAAAGCTTTTAAATGACCTTGAAAAATCAGATTGTCCCGAGAAACCAAACTCATATGCGATTTGTGATATTTTAACTTCAGGGAAATGATAAATTCTGTTTGCCGCAGCAACAATTCTGCGCTTTTTTACATAGCCGGCAAGAGTTTCTCCTGTTATGGAGTGAAATAGCCTGTGGAAGTGATAAGCAGAAAAACAGGCGACTTTGGAAAGGGTCTCCAGGTTCAGGTCGGAGCCCAGATTATTTTCAATATAATCTATTACTCTGTTTATTCGTATGTAATATTCCTTTAAGGTTTGATTCTTGTTTGTTAATAATTCCGTATTCATGTAAATATTTTAACATTGAAAAAATATAAAATAAAGTAATATATTTACATGAATTTTTAAAATCTGCACGGGCACATTATGTAAAGTGAAATAAATAATCGCAAGAAATTATCCGGTTATCGTTGGAGGTATTACTTTGCATAATCTTCTGCTCAAACTGAAAACGCTGGCTTATATTGTGCTTGCAATGTTTTTTTCATTAATATGGGTGCTGGCTCTTCTTCTTCACGGGTGGGCCTCGCCGTTTCCCAGGCTTTCACCTCAAAAGCCTTTACTGCTTGCAGGACTTGCCTTATTGGTTTTTATATTTTTCATGCTAATTAACAGAGCTTCTTTTGCCCTGTCAAAAACAGACGAGAAAAAATTTATATTCCGGCTTCTATTATCATATACCCTTTTACAAATTTCCTTTATACTGCTTTTTCCGGTTAATGCCTATGAAGATGCCAGAATAGTCAACAACATAGCCTTGCAGTTTCTGGAGGGTGACTATAATGCCCTGGGAGTTGGAAACTATTTGGGGTATTATCCCAATAATATAGGTATTACCATTTTCATCTCCTTTGTATATATGTTCCTGCCCAAAAGCTATATTACTCTCAGGATAATTAATGCCGTATTCAACACCATAACTGCCTGGCTGATATACAAGCTTTACAGGGAGCTCTATCCTGAAAAACGTGAAAAGGCCTGTGGCATACTCTTGCTTGCCGTTACCTTCGTTCCTCCGGTAATATTGAACAATTTTACCTATGGAGATATATTATGCAATACCTTTTGCCTGGCTGCCATACTAAACGCTCTTCGTTTCACAAAATACGGCCGTGGCAAATATGCCGCCTATACCGCAATATTACTTATGTCTGCAAATTTTATGAGAAGTGTGGCACTTCTGTTTTTGGCCGCGGTGATATTCTACTGGCTTATAAACTTTAGGGCAAAAATTGCCTTTACTCTAAAAAACCTGGCATATGCCATACTCACAATTTTAATATTCAATCTTCCTATAAAAATCTTTAGCTTTGCAGGTCTAAAAGCAGGAATAATTTCCGAGCCGGTTGGAATGCATGCCAACCCGGTTTGGCGCTGGATCAATATGGGCTTTCCGGGAAAAAAGCTTGGATATTGGGATGGAGGCAGAAATATTGCCATTTTTGTTAACCGGTTCAAATGCAACAAACATGATGCTGCAATCTTTTTCATTAACGAGCTTTTGAATAATTACAGAATAACCGGAGCGGCAAATGTTTTAAAAGCCTATACCAAGAAAATCTTTTGGCTTTGGACGGAAGGTACCTACAGTGTCAACTATTATGGATTGTCGCAAGCTGTCGGGGCCGACCGGTTCATGCTGTACAGCACTCCGCTCCTAAAACTGGTTGAACCCTGGGATAAGACCGCCAGACTTTCCCTGGACTGGATGCTCCATTCCTATAACTGGCTGATAATAGGGCTTGCCGGTTTATATTTATTTGATGCCGTCAGAAAAAAGGACTTCAGGCTGGAGCTTTTTGTGTATGTAATATTTCTTTATATAAGCTTTTACCTGCTTTGGGAGGTCAAATCAAGGTATATTTTCGGAGTATACCCTATTCTCCTCATAATGAGCTACTGTTATTCAGAGCGTATTTATTGCTGCTTTTTTGACAGGTACAGCAAAATAAATAAAATACATCAAGAGGCCTAGCGGTCTGTAACACCTAAAAGTCCGCAAGCCATTCTTCTCTTCCGGCAACTCCGGGCAGCAGCCTGTACACAGGCCCTCCCGCGAAAGTGCCGTCACTCCTGTATCCGGTTACAACGTTTTCCGCATTTTCGGCAGCCGAAGTAATATAAAGCTCCTCAAGCCCTTTCCCGCCGAACATAACACTGGAAGGCTGCCTGGCAGGTACTTCCAGCTCTGCAACAATATTTCCGTCAGGATTGATTCTCCTGACACAGCCGCCGCCCCAGAAGGCTGCCCATATATAATCCTGTGAGTCAAGCGTTATGCCGTCGGGCGTACCCATTGAGGCATTGCACTGAAAATAAACCTGTGGATTACTGATTTCACCTGTTTTACAATCATAATTGTATTTTGTAATTCTGTGTACGTTGCTGTCCGTATGAAAAAAGTACTTTTTATCCATAGAAAATGTCATGCCGTTGGAGCAATAAAGCTCCCTTGACACTGCTTCCGGCTTTTTTCCTTTTTCAAGACGGTATAAAGTTCCGTGCTTAAAATCAGGCCTTATAAGAGTTCCCGCAAAAATACGTCCTTCGGGATCTACAGTTATATCATTAAACATTTCATTTTCCTGTAAAGGTATTTCGAACAGGAGATCAGGCTCCTGCTCCCGTATTTTCCCCACCGGATCCAACTTCAGAAGAAATACACCCCTGTCGGTGCATAAAACCATATTGCCCGTACGGGTAAAAGCAAAACCGCCGACTTGATATTTTCCATTCCAGAAAACCGTGCTTTCATTCTTTTCAGGGTCATACACCCATATTTTCTTGTTATATATATCAGTCCAGAAAAGCTTCCGGAGCAGTGTATTCCAAATAGGCCCCTCACCCAGATGGCATATCCCGCTGTGAACCATTTCAATATTTGGTTTGTTCATTGCTCGCCTCTTCATGTTAATAAATGATTTGATAAATACAATTTTATTTTTTAAAATTCCTACTGCTCCTTCAACCATCTTTTCATGATCTTTCCGGTGCTGTTTTTGGGCAGGCTGTCTATAAATTCTATTTCTCTTGGGAGCTTGTACACAGCAAGTCTTTCCTTCATATAACGCAGAAGTTCCCTGGAAGTACATTCTTCTCCCTCTTTAAGTACTACGAAGGCCTTGACATATTCTCCCCTGAGTTTGTCTTCCAAACCGATTACGGCAGCTTCCTTAACTTTTGAATACTGGTAAATAACCTCTTCAACTTCTCTGGGGTAAACATTCAAACCACCGACAATAACCATATCCTTCTTTCTGTCAACAATGTAAATGTAGCCCTCCCGGTCCATCTTCGCCATATCACCGGTAAGAAGCCAGCCGTCTGCCAGCGTTCTGTTTGTTTCCTCCTCCTGCCTGTAATAGCCCAGCATTATATTTTCTCCCCTGACAGCCAGTTCTCCAACCTGTTCTGCCGGCAGCTCATTATTGTTTTCATCTACAATCCTGCACTGCTGATAAGGCAGCGGTAACCCTATTGAGCCCTCCTTCTGAACCCCATCCAGCGGGTTGAAGCAAACTGCCGGAGATGCTTCGGTCAGTCCGTAGCCTTCAACCACAGGTAATTTTAATATTTCTTTGGCCTGTCTGAATATTTCCACAGGCAGAGCAGCTCCACCCGATACTGCCAGACGCAGATCAGGAAAGGCTACACTGTTTTTTCCTGCTTCCAGCAAAACCACATACATTGCAGGAACACCCATAAACACAGTTATTTTATCCTTGAGCAAAGCCTCCACCACTTCCTTTGGCTGGAAGCTTTCAATTATAGTTATACAGGCACCTGACCAAAGCGGCATTAAAACGCAGGCAGTAAATGCGAATACGTGGAACATGGGGAGCACGCACATATAATTATCCCCGGGCACACCCTTAAGTCCGAGCCTGCATTGTTCAGCATTGAATACAAGGTTTTTATGTGTCAGCATGGCTGCCTTCTGTTTGCCTGTGGTCCCTGAAGTATACAGAAAAGTGGAAATTGCATTCTGGTCGGTAAAATCCTCAAACCCAGTATTTGAAAGCTCTGAAACGTTTTGCTTTAATTCTTCGTCAAGTACAATAACTTCTATATTCAAAGCATTTTGAATTGTATCTTTTGTTATTTTAGCCTTTTGTAAGATAAGAGGGTGGATAATCATCATTTTAGCTTCGGAATCCTTGATCAGATAAGTAATTTCCTCCATGGTAAGGAGCAGATTTATAGGAACAATTATTCCGCCGTTCCTGACAACTCCAAAATAGGAAAAAATAAATTCAGGTGAATTGGTACAGCTTAATATGACCCGTTCTCCAGTCCTGAGTCCCATTTTTTTAAAATAATTGGCATACCCTGTAACATTTTCATCAAGCTGCCTGTAGGTAATTGTGCTATCCTTGAATTTAAGAGCTGCGGCCTCCGGATCGTAAACGTTTTTATATATGGTACCTACCATATAAACCCTCCTTAAAATTTTAATTTAGTATCAGATTTTATCACTAGGTAATATTAATAATTATATAGTATTGCATTAATATTTGTACAGGCCATATTGAAAAATATTTGTACAAAAATAAAAACAGACTCGCCCCCTTTCAGGTATTGCTGATCTGTTTCCTTACCCCCTGGTTATTATTTATACATTTTTAATTGTTCCATATAATGATTGGCTTCTCTTAAAATATGGTCACTCAACAACGGCAGAATAACCGATCTGATGTTACAGGCAAGAATACCTTCTGTACCCTGCTCTTTGAAATTCCTGATATTTGCAGCTGCAGTCATGCTTTTGAGGATTACCCGGGACAATTGTTCCAAATTCCTACAGGCTTCTCTGGCCATAGCCGTCAGTTCATCAAATTCGTCGGAAAAGCCGTTAGCTGTCCTTATTAATTCAACCTCTGTAGGATCAAGCATTCCTCTGATGAATTTTGCATGTTCACCCATGATATCATTCCAAAAAGCCACCTGTCTGGCCGCTTTACCGGCTTCATTACAGATATCTTCCCTTTCCTGCAGCAACTGCAGCTGCTCCAGATAATCCTCTGCTTCCCGTGTCACATGATCCAGCATCAGAGGATAAATATGAATAAACATTTTACATTGCAGAACCTTTTGCAGGATTTCCTTTTGTAATTTTATAGCAGCTTCCAAAAGGGTTATAACCCTTTTGTTTAACATATCAACCGCCTGTTCACAGGAACGTCTCCCGACCGATCCGGGATAATTCAGCAATCTGATTTCCTCAAGAGTGATTTCAGTATTTATAGGGAACCCTGTATACTCCATTGTTTTTAATTCAGCCTTATATGTATATTCGGTTACAATATTACCTGCCGAAATATTTTTTGGGTCAACCGTGCCTTTTGCCAGTATTATGGTTTCTTCCAGCAATTCTTCGAATATTCCCTTCATCTCCATCAGTTTTTGAACCATGCCCGCATCTTTAAGGACCAGAGCAGAAGCAGCAAATATAATGTGTTCCTTCATAATCCTTAAAAAAAACAGATTAGTTTCCACAGATTGTTTTATATACTCTGCCGTAGTCAACATAACTTTCCTCCGTTACTTTCGCGAAATTCCACAATACTATATATATACTATGTTGACTTTACATAAATAGGAACTTCAGAAATATAAAGCATACGGCCAGACTACATTAAAAGGATATCACTTAAATATAAACATGCATTTGTTTAAGCAGATCAAATAATTTTTTATCAAATTTATGCTGTTCCTTTTCCATTATTTCAATAGCCTCATTTCTGGTAAAGGCTTTCCGGTAGCACCTGTTTTCAGTCAGAGCATCAAAAATGTCGGCAATCACTATAATTTGTGAATACAAAGGAATATCCTTTTTTCCGAAGTAGCCCGAACCATCCACATATTCATGATGATAGAGTATATAATCCGCTACTTCCTTAAGGCTTTCCCTGCTTTGTGCATACTGGTAACTGTAAAATGCATGCATCTTGACCTTTTTGTATTCCTCGGGAGTCAGTTTACCGGGTTTATTCAATATTCCGGGGTCTATATATAATTTGCCCACATCGTGGTTTGCCGCAGCAAGCTTTACCTTGCTGCATTCATCCTCGGACAGGCCATAGGCTTCAGCCAGTGAAGTGCATATGGCAGCAACTCTTTCACTGTGCAGCATAATTTCGCGGTAGGCATCCGAATGTGAAAACATATCAAATGAAAGGAAATCAAATTCAGCCCCTGCCAGAGCCTTCTCAACTTTCTCCCTCATCAGCTCCAAGGGTATCTCATTGTCAGACAGTACAACGAATGCCAGGGAAACCGAATCGTAAATATTGTCATACTCTCTGAAGCAAGATGAAATACACCTTCTGAGTTTGTTATATTCTTCAACGGAAAGGAGCCGGGTACTGCTGAAATTAATCCTGTATATTCCGCCGACAGTATTAAACCGGTTATATTTTGAAAGATACTTTGTAATATCAAATGAGACATTTTCAAACAGCTGGGAATCTTCATCAGACATTACAACAGTGTTTTTCCCTATCTTTTTTGCTATGTACAGGGCACTGTCGGCAGTACGGATAAGCTCCACATAATCTGTCACCTTACAGGATTGTCCCAGAATTGATACTCCCACGCTGACACTTAAACAGCTTTCCTGAAAATTCAGGGAATTAAATCCCTTTCTAATCTTCTCAGCAACATTTAATATATCTGTATTTTCCATATTTTTTGTCAATAGCAGGAACTCTTCCCCGCCATATCGGATTGCGGGAATTGGCAGATTTTCTATGGAGTTTTTTATAACTTTAACAAGCATGTTGATAACTTTATCTCCATTAAGATGTCCGTACCTGTCATTTATTAACTTGAAATTATCAATGTCAAGAATAATGGCACCGTTGATATCAGACATCTTGTTCTTCCAGTCATCCAGCAGCTGAGAGAGGAACAATCTGTTATACAGTCCTGTGAGCCCGTCTCTTTCAGCGGAATCCCTCACTTTTGCAAAAAGATCCGCATTCTCAAAGTATATGCATATCTGACTTTTTATTAACTGTAATAACTCTTTCTTGTCATTATCTATCATATCTGGCCTTTCGTGATGAATGACCAGGTAGCCGTAGATATGTCCCCGCTTTGACAGATTCAGGATTCCAAGGCAGCCTGAATTGTACCCGAAAAGTTCATCACCGGCTTCTTTGACATCCGGCAGATATAGTTCACTATTTACCAGGTATTTTGCATTGAGTTCCATCCGAGATATTTCAGCCGGTGTATATATTTTACAATCCAGACCCAATACGCCCGCAATAACATCCTTTAAATAGCTGATTATATCCGAGAAACCCAGGATATTTCCCATGTACTCATTGATATCAATCAGCACAGATACCGCTGCCAGCCTGTTTTCAAGACTTTGTACCTTGGAGGTGAGATTTGCATATTCGGAATTCATTTTCATAAGAAGATCCATAACTTGCTCAATGGAAGAAGCAATATTGACTTTATCCTCATTTGTATACATGATTTAACGCCTTCCCTTTAAAAATTATGAACATTATCGGCAACATAATTACAATTTTCGGAACAGCATCTATCTATTTTCTAAATTATAGCACAAAAGCTTATGCATTTACATAATTTCTCGTTTTTTAAAGTATAATGCAAATGTTTGTATTATTTTCTGTGATTATATACTAAATCGTTCCTGATTTGCCTTTACAGCACAAAAGCGGGAACAGCTGCCTGTTCCCGCTTTTGTTGACTTCATCAATCCCGTAATTTCTAAACCATTTGGAGTGTGCTGCTCATCAATGGGTTGTTTTAATTGAGTTTGAGTTTATAAAGCTTATAAAGAACTTGTGCTGCTTCCGCCCTGGTAACAGCGGCTGCGGAATTCAGCCTGTCTCCGGCAGCCGTAAACAGGCCGGAACCACCTATGGCTGCAGCACTATCATAAGCAGCATCCTCAAATTTTCTGATGTCTTCTGTAGTCCCCAATAACACATCTTTGCCGGTTGGCTTCAGAGCCTTTACCATAATTGTCAGCACTTCCTGCCTGGTTATCGGCTTTTCCGGACTGAACCGGTTATTGCCTGTACCGTTCACAAATTCAACCGCCTTTGCTGTTCCCAGTGCATCAAGGTATTTATAAGTTTTACCCATATCACTGAAATTGTCACCGTATCCGGCAGTTAATCCAAAAGCATTGATAATCCACATTGCAAATTCTCCTCTTGTTATACTTTTTTCCGGACTGAAAAGTTCCTGGGCAGTACCTGAAAAATCGCATTTCTACTTATAGCTTCAACAGACTTTTAGGTCGATATAAATAATATAATTATTAGTAATATTTGTCAATTATTGATTTCGTTCCCATCGTTCCCCAATACCTTCCGCCCCCTATAAAAGTAAAATAGTGTATAATTTCCAAGGATTTATTTTTAATTAAATGCAATTATAATAATAAACAAAACTTCAGGTGATATGATGGATAACAAAATAAAACAAAAATACTGGCGGTCATGGAACCTGGACCGCGATACTGTCAAGTATATTGCTGAGAGAAAGTGTCCAGGGCAGATTTTTTATAAATAGTCATGTGATTAAAGCATATATTACCGTAGTTGCCTTACACGGTTTATGGGATGGACTTCCCCTGGTCATTAACTATATTTTCCCTTCGGCCTATTCGGTCCTGATAGGTCAGTTAATATTAGGGACAGTGGGATTATTTATTCTCTACAGGCGTTGGCAGGACTCAAAACTGGAGTTTAGAACTTAGGATTGACTTAAATTTAATCGGGATATAATAGTGCTCCAATACCAACTTCAATAAATGTACTGCTTATAAAGTACAAACCTGAAATTGTATAACAATTGTGCTTTACCCACAATATCAAGCTTGTACTTTAAATTAAGCTCTTTTGTTATTTTTGGTCATGACAAACCATGTCTATGACAATTGCCAGGGCTAAACCGACTACCTGGTCCTGTCCGTCATCAATTTCCACACCATATGTATCCGACATTGAGAAAAACTTCTTTGATATCATGGCAACAACCGTGTTACCATTTCTTATTGTAAATTCATGTCCGGTGAAATTTCCGTCTACTGTGAAATTGCCACTGGTACTGTCAATAGTAAAATTATTTTTTAATAATGAAAACTTTTTCTTAACAGTGGCAATTTCCTGTCCGGAAATTAATATTTTATATTCAGGCATAAACTTTAAAAGTTTTTGTTCAATATTGCAGAGTTCGTTGCCTGACAAGTCCAATATTTTGAGCTTCTTGCCAATTGATAATAGCTGGCTCTTAACTGAATAAACATCCTCTCCGGCATCATTCTTGATTTTAAAACCGTCGCCAAGCGAAAAAATCTTTTGTTTAATTTGGTATTTCACTTTATCTACCTCCTAAAATTTTTTTTGCTATAGCTATATTATATTATAAAATTTGTTATTTCAAGTAAAATCGACTTTAAAATGTATATTATTACAAATTCTAAGTTTTCAGTTAATTTAAATAGACAGGTGATTAAAGCCTTCGATTGATTCCAACATTAATATAAGCATGATTCTCAGGAAACCGGTGATACTAAAATAGGTTTACTTTATCAAGGCTGTTATCATTTTTTACAGTCTGCCTGGCTGATGGGCAGCGGAATGGAGCATAGAATGGAACAGGAAACTATTGGAAGTTTTTTATATAATTGCTTAAGCAATGAGGGAATAACCGATATCTTCGGTGTTCCTGGCGATTACAATTTCTCACTTTTGAATGTCCTGGAGAAATATGGCAGGATTAAGTTTGTCAACTGCTGTAATGAATTAAATGCAGGCTACGCCGCAGATGCATACGCCAGAGTCAGGGGAATAAGTGCTCTTATAACCACCTTCGGTGTGGGAGAGTTAAGTACCTGTAACGCCATTGCAGGTTCATATTGTGAAAGCATTCCCGTAATCCATATCGTAGGCGGACCTAAAACCTCAGTTCAGCAGCAGCATAAGCAGATGCACCACACTCTTCTGGATGGTAATTTTGAAGTTTTCAAAAATCTCTATGGCTTCATATCCCAATATACCTCCAAAATAACGCCGGAAAACGCGGCCATTGAGATTCCTGCCGCCATTCAAGCTGCAAAGGAATCAAAAAAACCGGTATATCTGCTCATTGCCACTGATATTGTCAATAAACCGGTTATACAGAGAGATGTAAATATCTCAAAACAGCAGACGAGCCAGCCTTCTCTGCTGTCTGCTGTCCAGCATATAAGCCGGATGGTAAATCAATCCCAAAACCCGGTGCTGCTTTCAGGCATGCATGTTTCAAGGTATAATCTTCAGGCTCAGGTTCAACAGCTTGTAGAAAAAATTAATCTGCCTGTTGCAACTATGATGATGGGAAAGGGTTCCTTTGATGAAAGGCATAAAAACTTTATAGGACTTTACGCGGGCAGTCTTGGAAGTACCCAGGTACAAAACATTGTAGAAGCCTCTGACTGCTTGCTGGCAGTAGGCACCAGCTGGTCAGACTACAATACCGGCATATTTACAGCCAGGGTGAACCCTGTCAATATAATTGATATTCAGCCTGATAAAGTAATTGTTGGCATGGCGGCATATGAAAATGTATTAATTCAAGATATACTGAGTGAACTTCCGGCGAGGATCAATAAACATATTCCCTCCATTCCGGCTGTCAGCTTTTCATATGATAATGATTACACTCTTATGGAAGAACCTGTAACCGCCAAATATTATTATCCCAGAATTCAAAAAATGCTCAAGGAAAATGACATCCTGGTTGCAGATGCCGGAACCTTTCAATTCGGAAGTGCTCTGTTTAAGCTGCCCAAGGGTGCGACCTATATCACACAGGGAGGCTGGGGCAGTATCGGTTATGGAACTCCTGCCGCTTTCGGCGCATGTGTGGCTGATAAAAACCGGAGAGTTATATTATTCGTAGGTGACGGTTCAAATCAGATGACTGTCCAGGAGTTCAGCTCCATGCTGGTTAACAATTGCAGACCTATAATATTTTTAGTTAACAATATGGAATATACCATTGAGAAATATCTTAATTCTGCTCCAAAGCCTGCACAATACAATAATATTGCTGCATGGGATTATGCAAAACTGCTGGAAGCTTTCGGAGGAGATTTCTTTTCAGTCAAGGTTCACACAAACAGAGAGCTTGATACCGCTATAAAACAGGCAGAAACCTTGTGCAGCCGGAAGCTATGCCTCATTGAGCTGTTTACTCCTCAAATGGATGCTCCTGAAATAGTTCATAAAATGAAAAGCATAGTAGATCAGGCGGAGAAGCAGATGTGATGTGGACAAGAAATTAAATTCCTATACTCTAAAAAAATCCTCCTACCTGTTATGTGTAAGAGGATTTCTTTATTTTTAATGAAGGTCTTATTTTATTGGATTTCGATATAATCCAATTCTGCGTAACCGGCAGCGCCTTTGCTAAGCTTAATGGTATTGGAACCTGCCTTGAGCGTGACGTTTACTGTCGTACTTCCAAACTGTCCCCAACCGGAAGTGGGCGTGTATGTAACAGTGCTTGCAGTTCCGCTGTTCACTGAAAGATTCTGGTTCGAGTTGGCTCCGGTACCGTTGGCATACCGGATCGTCATGGTATAGGTTTTGGCTGCAGCTGCGTTGACATTGAAGGTTACATAGCTGTCGGAATAATCAATACCGCCGACATATTGGTTATTGGAGGCATTAGAGCCGCTGTAAATACTGGCGTTGTTCACAGTTGCACTTTCTGCTTCATACCTGCCGGCGGATGAACCGGAACTTCCCTTGATAAAGGTTATGCTGTTGCCGATGGCACCGATGCCGGAAATGGATAATCCGGAATTTGTACCGTTCCACCACTTGGCACCGGGGGATGTAGTGTCGTTGAAGCTGGTTTTATATCCTGCATGGAACAAATCACCATCTGCTCCGCTGTTCCCATTTCTCTCAAGCTGAAAAAGATTATCCGCCTGTTCAACGGACACAAGGAAATGCTTTGAAGAGGTCATCTGGTTGAAACTGTTGTCTCCATTTTGGTCTACATGCCAGATAATAAGCCCTTCATCCGGCATATTGGCATACCGGCCGGTCTTTCGTATGTTTTCAATGAGGAAATATTCATTGGATCTTGGACCCGTCCAGCGATATGCCTGTTGAGCACCGGTGCTGTTGGACGCCGCAGTTACGCTGGTGCCATCAGCCAAGCTGTTTAGATTTGAGATGCTGTTCCAACCTGAAATGACGTTTCTGCAGTAGGCATCAGGCGGGACAGGATTCTTGTCATCGGTATAGGCCATGAGCGAGTATCTTCCAATACCTGATGAATCCCCGTCATAATCATAAAGATCAGGATATCCAAAGATCAAATGACCGTTCTCATGGCAAATGGTATAGATGGAAAGGTCTGTACCGATATTTGACATTTCATATCTTTGAACATTGACGCCGTCAGCTCTGAAAGGAGTATACAGCGCACCCTGGTGCGGCCATAAGCCTTTGCTCCAGGCTACATCCGGCTCACCTGCATAAAGCGCATTTACAGACAAAACATAGCCATCTGAGCCGGTGGTCAGGCTTGCAAAGTTGAAGCCTGTAGAATCAAGCCACTGCAGGGCTTCTGTAACCAGTTCGGCAGCTCTTGAAGCGAATACGATGTTTGGGTCATTATAGTAAGATTTGGGATGCTTTGCCGTATAAAAGCCTGTGATGGAATTGGTGAAAGTCAGGGTTCCGCCGGAAACAGAATAGTAATAATCCCTTACAGAGCCGTTGTTGCCATAGCCGGTATAACCTGTCTGGTTGAACAGATTGGTTATATCTGTTTTGGAGACGGTACTTTGCTGTTCCGGGAAATTGATCAGGATTGTAAGACCAAGGATATTCCCTGTTGTCTGACTGGCTGGCAGAACAGCAGGACCAGAAGTTTCAGCACTTGCGATAGAAGCATTTGTACTTGTTTTGTCCAGATTCAGGAGCTTCTTTGTATGCTCCCTCTTTTTTCTAATGGATTCACTGCTGATTTGCTGATGCTTGGAAAGACTGCCTTTGCCTTGAATACTGATATCTGCTTTGGCAGTTCCCTGGTAAATCACGCCGGAGGGAACAAATTCCGTACCGTCTGCATTGACATCAGCATAGTGTATCCAGCCGGTCTTATCATCCATGCAAAGAGTGTAACCATCAATGCTTTCCACATGCTGATAGAATTCATCACCTGTAACCAGTACCTTGACTTTGGTGCCGTCGGGCTGTGTTAATTGAACTTCCCGATTGATACAGGGGGCAGCGGATACCACCGCTCCAAAGGCCAAAATAGTAATAATCATAATCAAAATAGCCAGACTAAGTTTAGATGCTTTCTTCATAACAATTACCTCCCAAAAATTCGATTATTAGAATATCTGTTCTTCATTACAGTTAATTGTAAATACCATTTTTAAAATGTAGCCGGCGGCTGCCCTCCTTTCCTCCTATAATGGTGATAAGCCCGTAAGCCGGAACTACAGGTAACCTATAGGATCAGCGCAAAAACAATTATCCTATATATGAATACAGGTATTCTAAACATAACAATTTGAAATAAAAAAATTTATGAGTGTATTTGTTTCAGAAATGTAATGGGGAAATAGTAACTTCATTTTTGCCGTATTTATTTCTGTTTAAATATTGTATTTTTTACATATTATACCATTATTTCTCGTAATAGAAAGTGGAAAATTTCTAGATTAATTCCAATATTTCTATATTACAGTATTTAAAACACGAAAAAACTGTGAATTTCAGCAACAACTAATAAGGCCGAAAGAATACCTGATGTGAGTATTCTTTCGGCCTTATTAATTTTGTATCTTATTTGTTCTTAGCTTCTGATAGTTGTCTTCCCCATAAGGAATTTATCAACTTCTCTTGCTGCCAGCTTTCCTTCCTGGATGGCCCAAACTACCAAACTCTGGCCTCTTCTCATGTCACCGGCGGTAAATACCTTGTCGGCACTGGTCTGATGTTCTTCAAACTCAGCCTTTATATTGCTTCTCTGATCTCTTTCCAAACCGAGTTCGTCTGGTATGGTATCTTCCGGTCCAAGGAAACCCATTGCCAGAAGTATCAAATCAGCCTTCCAGACCTTTTCACTGCCTGGTACGGGCTGCGGACCGAATCTGCCCTGTGCATCCTTACCCCAGATGACTTCCACGGTGTGTACCTCTGTAACCTCTCCCCTATCATTACCGACTATCTTTGTAGTGTTAATAAGGTAGTTTCTCGGGTCCTTGCCTGCAACAGCGATAGCTTCCTGCTGACCGTAGTCAACTTTCAGCTGCTTTGGCCATTCAGGCCAGGGATTTGATTTTGGCTCCCTCTCCTTTGGAGGTTCGGGCATTATTTCAAACTGGTAGACACTCTTGCAGCCATGTCTCAAGGATGTGGCCACACAGTCGGTTCCGGTATCGCCGCCGCCGATGATAATTACATTTTTATCTTTTACGCTGATGTAATTGCCATCCTGGTGTTTTGAATCCAGAAGGCTTTTGGTATTGGCCTTCAGGAAATCAACCGCAAAGTATATTCCTTTCAGATCACTGCCCGGTACGTTAAGTCCCCTGGCTTTTGTAGCTCCGCCGCAAAGAACCACCGCGTCATAGCCGTCCACCAGCTTCTGGGCACTGATGTCCTTACCTACTTCCGTGTTTAACACAAATTTGATTCCTGACTCCTTCAGGAGATTTATTCTTCTTTCGACAATACCCTTGTCGATTTTGATATTTGGTATTCCATACATCAGAAGTCCGCCTGGTCTGTCATTCCTCTCGTAAACCGTAACCTCATGTCCTACATAGTTCAGATAATATGCAGCCGACAAACCGGAGGGTCCCGAACCTACAACGGCAACTTTCTTTCCTGTAGGACGGCACTTCTTTGTTTCTACCCAACCCTCCGCAAAGGCTCTTTCAATGATTTCATATTCTATTTCATGTATTGTAACCGACTCCATATTGTAGCCTTCGGTACATGAGCCCTCACAGGGAGCAGGACACACTCTGCCTGTAAATTCCGGAAACGGATTTGTTCTGATAAGCCTCTTATAAGCTTCCTTCCACTGTTCCTTGTATACCAGGTCATTCCACTCTGGAATAAGGTTATGGACAGGGCAGCCGGCAGCCATACCGTTTAAAAGTACTCCTCCATGGCAGAAAGGAATTCCGCAGTTCATACACCTTGCAGCCTGAGTTTTTATCACCTCAGGGTCACGCTCGATACGGATCTCATTCCAGTCTCCTATTCTTTCCTCCGGAGGTCTTTTTTTCGGATCTATTCTTTCATATTCTAAAAAACCAGTAGCTTTTCCCATACTATCCTCCTATACTATTCCACAAAACACGCAAAGCGGGTTTTGCCTATGCGAGGTGTAATATGGCTTGTTATGCACACATTTACCCCTCGCATTCACACCTTAATTCTTTAATATGTCCATACCCTGCATTTCGCTCAAAATGCATGTTAGAAATGGCATGGACTCGGTCCACATTTTAATGCTAATATTTCTTTCAACCGTCCATTAATTAATTTTTTAAACTTTCCTGAAATGCAGCCATCAATGCCTCGTCACCTGCTAATCCCTTCCGGTGGGCATTCTCGATGTTCTCAAGCATTTTCTTGTAATCCTTTGGTATTATTTTGGTAAACCTCTGTGAATAATTCTTCCAGTCGGCAAGAACCTTTTTACCTAAAGGACTTCCGGTATATGAAACATGTTTTTCTATCATATCTTTAATATTATTCAGCTCGGAGTCGTTGGTAATCTTCTCGAGCAATACCATGGACTTGTTGCAATATGCTTCATCAAAGTCCAGGACGTATGCTACACCGCCTGACATACCTGCTGCAAAGTTTCTGCCTGTCATGCCCAGTATTACAACTCTGCCGCCGGTCATGTATTCACAGCCATGATCTCCCACGCCCTCAACAACGGCCTTGATACCACTGTTTCTTACGCAGAATCTTTCGCCCGCGATACCATTGATGTAAGCTTCACCCTCAGTTGCACCATAGAAAGCAACATTACCTATAAGGATGTTTTTCTCAGGTTCAAAATCTGAGGCCTTAGGGGGATAAACAATGATTTTTCCGCCGGAAAGGCCTTTCCCGATATAGTCATTGGAGTCTCCCTCCAATTCAAGAGTCATACCCTTTGGAATAAATGCTCCAAAGCTCTGTCCGGCCGAACCTACGAAGTTCAGTTTAACGGTATCCTCAGGGAGACCTTTTTCACCGTATCTCTTGGATATTTCACTGCCTACCACGGTACCTACAACTCTATCAACATTCTCAATCCCGAGCTTGGCTCTGATTGGTTTCTTTTCATCCAGAGCAGGCTTGCACATTCTCAGAAGCTTTTTGATGCCCAGTGACTTATCCATCATGTGGTTCTGCTCCTGCATGTTGTATCTGCCTACATCGGCACCTGCATAAGGCTGGTAGAGTACTGCGGACAAATCAAGATGAGATGCTTTCCAATGCTTTACATTATCCTTTGCCTTCAGTCTGTCTGTACGTCCAACCATTTCATTTATAGTTCTGAAACCCAGTTTTGCCATTATTTCACGCATTTCCTGAGCAATAAATCTCATAAAATTCTCTACATATTCAGGCTTACCTGAGAAGTTCCTTCTCAGCTGTTCATTCTGGGTAGCTATACCAACAGGACATGTATTGAGATTACATACTCTCATCATTACGCAGCCCAGTGCTATAAGAGGAGTAGTGGCAAAACCGTATTCCTCTGCACCAAGCAGTGCAGCAACAATTACATCTTTACCTGTAAGCAGCTTTCCATCGGTTTCAACAACAACCCGGTCTCTTAACTTGTTAAGAACCAAAGTCTGATGAGTTTCTGCAAGCCCAAGCTCCCAGGGGAGACCTGCATTTTTGATACTTGTCCATGGAGATGCGCCGGTTCCTCCGTCATATCCGCTGACAAGTATTACGTCAGCCTTACCCTTTGCAACACCTGCTGCAATAGTACCAACTCCAACCTCTGAAACAAGCTTGACATTAATTCTTGCTTTATTGTTGGCATTCTTAAGATCATGAATAAGTTCAGCCAAATCCTCAATTGAGTAAATATCATGATGAGGAGGCGGTGAGATCAAATCTACACCTGGAGTTGAATGTCTAACCTTTGCTATTTCAGGATAAACCTTACGTCCCGGAAGCTGTCCGCCTTCACCAGGCTTTGCACCCTGAGCCATTTTTATCTGTATTTCAACAGCATTTGCAAGGTAGTTGCTGGTAACACCGAAACGTCCCGAAGCAACCTGCTTGATGGCACTCTTTTTGGAGTCTCCGTTTGCCAACACCCTGAATCTCTCGGGATCTTCTCCCCCTTCACCGGTATTGCTCTTTCCGCCCAGTCTGTTCATGGCGACAGCCAGACATTCATGAGCTTCCTTACTTATGGAACCGTAGGACATGGCACCTGTCTTAAATCTTTTAACGATTGAGTCGACTGATTCAACCTCTTCGACAGGAATTGTATCTCCTATATTATAGTTAAATTCAAGTATACTTCTTAATGTAATGATTTCCTCTTCATTTATCTTTTTGGAATATTTCTTGAAGAGCTCGTAATTTCCCTCACGGCACGCCTTCTGCAGCATGTATATGGTTTCAGGATTATACATGTGAACTTCACCGTCATCTTTTGACTGGAAGGTTCCGCCCACTTCAAGAGTGTCGCTGTAAGGAGACTCAACATAAGCACTGTCATGCCTCATCTGATTTTCCATGGCAATCTCATCTATGCCGATACCTTCAAGTCTGGAGGGTGTGAGGGTGAAGTACTTGTCAATTAAATCCTTTCTGAGACCAACAGCCTCAAATATCTGTGCCCCATGATAACTGCGTATTGTAGAAATACCCATTTTGGTGAGTACCTTCAGGACGCCTTTAACAGTGCCTTTAATAAAGTTCTTCTTGGCCTCTTCATAGGTCAGCGAACCAAGCAGGCCCTTCTCTGAAAGATCCTTAATTGTTTCATAAGCCAGATATGGGTTTATGGCAGTTACACCGTAACCTATAAGAGTACAGAAATGGTGTACTTCTCTTGGCTCTCCGGATTCAAGCACGATACCAACACTTGTCCTGATCTCTTTTCTTATCAAATGGTGGTGAAGTCCAGAAGATGCCAATAAAGCCGGTATTGCAGCAAACTCCCTGTCCACGCCCCTGTCTGAAAGAACAATAATATTGGAACCTTCACTTATAGCCTTATCAGCTTCCTTGAATATTCTTTTCAAGGCTTTTTCCATTGCCATTGGGCCTTCCGCCACTTTATATAGCACCGAAATTGTAGCTGCCTTGAATTTTTCATTATTTAAATTCTTTAGAGTATTGAGCTGTTCATTTGTCAAAACGGGGTGTTCAAGGAAGATACTTCCCGTCTTTTGCTGGTCGGGATCAAGCAGGTTTCCTGCTGTTCCCAGCAATATGCTGCTGGAGGTTACTATTTCCTCTCTGATACCGTCTATAGGAGGATTTGTTACCTGGGCGAACAACTGCTTGAAGTAAAGGTACAACATCTGCGGCTTTTCGGACAATATTGCCAGCGGAGTATCCATACCCATTGCTCCCACAGGGTCGGCACCTGAGGCCGCCATAGGCAGTACATATTTGTTTACATCTTCATAGGTATATCCGAAAGCCTTCTGCTGCTGCAGCAGATCCTCTCTTACTTTTTCCTCCGCTGCTTTTTCAACAGGCATATCACTGAGGTTGAATACATGTTTCTTTACCCACTCCCCATATGGATGCATTATTGAAACACTTTCCTTTATTTCTTCATCGGAAATAATTCTCTGCGCCTTTGTATCAATAAGAAGCATTCTGCCCGGTTCAAGCCTGCCCTTGTACTGTACGTTTTCAGGTTTGATATCAACTACACCGACTTCGGATGCAAGAACCACCTTGTCATCTTTTGTCACATAGTATCTTGAAGGACGAAGTCCGTTTCTGTCAAGCATTCCGCCTATCACGTCACCATCGGTGAATGCCATGGCGGCAGGACCATCCCACGGCTCCATTATAAAATTCTGGAATTCATAAAAATCCTTTTTGGTTTTGGACATAAGATCATTTTTTTCCCACGGTTCGGGAATCATCATTAATATTGCCTGAGGAAGGGATTTTCCTGTGAGATACATAAATTCGAGACTGTTGTCGAACATGGAAGAGTCACTGCCCGATTCATCCACTATTGGATATATCTTGTTGATATCATCAAACAGCTTGGAATCCATACATTTTTGACGGGCCTTCATCCAGTTTACATTACCTCTGATTGTATTGATTTCTCCGTTGTGTACAAGATATCTGTTTGGATGTGCTCTTTCCCAGCTTGGGAAGGTATTTGTACTGAATCTTGAGTGAACCATTGCTAATGCCGATACAAAGTCAAGATCTGAAAGGTCAAGATAGAAATTTCTCAATTGCTCGGCAGTAAGCATACCCTTGTAAACAATGGTTTTGGAAGACAAACTTGCAACATAAAATATACTTCCCTTGTCTTCGCACATAGGTCCGATAACTCTTTCAGACCTCTTTCTGATTGTATAAAGTTTTCTTTCAAAAGCCATTTCATCTGTTATATCTGAAGATTTTTCAATAAACACCTGAATAAATCTGGGCATAACAGATTTCGCACTGTCACCTATTGTTGTCTTGTCTATGGGTACTTCTCTCCAGCCGAGGATTTTCTGGCCCTCTTCCTTAACGATTTTTTCAAAGGCTTCAATTTGTGTTTTCCTGAAATCCTCATATTTGTGGGCAAAAATCATACCCACGCCATAATTGCCTTTTTCGGGCAAAGCAAACCCCAGAACTTCACATTCTCTTTTAAAAAAGTCATGGGGAATCTGAACCAATATTCCTGCACCGTCGCCTGTATTTTCGTCTGCTCCGCTGGCTCCTCTGTGATTTAAGTTTTCCAGCACAGTCAAAGCGTCGGCAACGATATCATGGGATTTTTCTCCTTTTATGTTTACGACAAACCCCATTCCACATGCATCATGCTCTAATGCAGGGTCGTAAAGCCCCTGCTTGTTTGGTAAACCATATTTTTGCATATTTCACACCCTTAATTCTATTTATATATTTTTTATACATCAATTCTAACATAAAACATGCAAATTTTAAAAGTATTTATTTGGAATTTTTCATGGTTTTTTGTTTTCAAAACCAAACTTTTTTTAAATTCTTGTGCTGAAACCCAAACAAAAAGCCCATTTCCCGCATAAGTCCGTTATGTGCGAAATTAAAATTTATAAAAAATATTTTTTGTGAATATTTATCAATTTGCAATTTTGGATGTGTAAACTTTCAAAAACTATAATTTATAGCTAAAATTTTACCAGTTTTAATTGCTTTTATATTTCAGTATACCGGACAGAAAATTTTAGAACAAACTCGATACCAAGACAAAATAAGTTATCTTTTTATTTTATTTAAAAGGAATCATTTTTAGAGCAATTTTAAAAGAGCGTTCATTCTTCTATTACTATCTTTTCTCCTAGCATAATTAAAGTGATGAACGCATAAGATTTTATAGGGACAACTTATCGTGGAAATAGTAAATTAACTGTAATAGCTGAAACAAACTTAGGTGCTCATGTCAAAATACCCCTGAGAAAAAAAATTGGTAACTATGAATGCTTTGCACTAAACGGCTATATGCAAACATATATACAAAAAAAGGCATATGTTCCTCAGATGAATGTGTACGCCAAATACGGACATTCTACGATTACCATAACACCTACAGTTTCTTTTAAGGGATATCCGTCAATTGAATTTGGTTCGACAATGACTGAAGCTGCTGAAGACGACGAATACGTTGATCTTACAATACCTTATTAAGAAATACTCTAATATATAATTTGTACATACGGGGTTGTCTATAAAGATATGTCAATTTTTAGACAACCTCTTTTTAAAGATTAACAACATTATTTCACAGACAAATGTTGATCAACCAACTGGTGAGACGCGGTATTTAATTGTCATTAATATATACAATTTAACCAAATACTATCCCACTTGCTGCAAAAATAAATCCGGCGAACACTACAACTCTTGTTCCAGTGTTCGCCGGATTCTATTCCTTGAATTTTATACTTTTAGTCATGAGATCACACCCTGCGATTGTGTTCTCAAATACAGACCTTGCAAAGGCTATATGTTCCCCGGGATTTTCCAGTGCAGGGCTGAAGTGGGTCAGCCAGAGTTCCTCAACCTCACCGCGCCTGGCCAGTGCAGCCGCCTCTGAAAAAATCATGTGCTTTTTCTGAACAGCCTTTTCCATATCCCGGTTATCTCCATACATACCTTCACATATAAAGAGATCGGAGGCCTTTATAAAATCCACCAGCCCTTCCACCGGTCTGGTATCCGTACAATAACTTATTTTTATTCCTCTTCTCTGCCCGCCCAATACCATTTCCGGTTTTACCACCCTGTCCTCAAGGTTTACAACCTCACCCCTCTGCAGATGCTTCCAGTATTTCACCGGTATCTTCAACTGCTCGGCCTTCTTGCAGTCAAACTTCCCCTGCCTTTTAATTTCAAAACTGTATGCCAGACATGGCATACAATGTTCAACAGGAATACTTCTGACATAAATATCCTCAAATAGAAATCCCGAACCCTGATCATGCGGCAGTTCCAGCAGTCTGATATCGTAAGGCAGCTGTGGGGATATCACCAGCAGACCTTCAACGACGTTTTTTAATCCGGCCGGCCCAATCAAGGTCAGCGGTTCTTCTCTTCCCGAATTACCCAGTGTTAAAAGGAATCCGGTCAAACCTGCAACATGGTCGGCGTGGTAATGAGTAAAAAATACCGCATCAATTGCCTTAAAGCCCCAGCCGCATATTCTTAAAGGTATCTGTGTAGCTTCACCGCAATCCACCAGAAGCATCCGGCCCTTATATCTTAATAACATAGAGGTAAGCCATCTGTCCGGAAGCGGCATCATTCCTCCTGTTCCCAATAAACATACATCCAGCATGCAAAAAACTCCTTTCAGGACATCAAATAATAATTAACGAAAATATCAACAGGGTGCCCTGCCGGAACCCACCAATTAAAATAACAGGCAGCCAGGTAAAATTATGTGGCTGCCTGTTATTTTATCTCAATTTACTTGAAAAGATCATCTGGCTTTGATCAAGGTAAAGGGATGAATTATAATGGTTTGCATTATCCCTCTTTCCCGATAAACTCCTGCCGGTTCCTTCGATATTCTCCCAATGCTCAAGTGAAATCGTTTGAATCTTCATATTGCCTTTTTTGTTTCTGCTCTTTGATATATATTTTTTCATATTCATTATTAATGTATTCATATTTAGTCTCCAATTCTGCCGGCTAAAAAATCTTATGCATCAGCTGACCCTCGCATCATGACTGTATCTGTTTGCGTAGCTGCTTGCTACAAAAGCTTCCGGCTTGATCTTTGCATCTACCGACATACCTTCGAAATATCCGACCATTTCCTTGATTAGTTTGCGGGTCTCTCCCTTTGTTCCAACATCAATGTGAGCTTCAAGTCTGCAGTCAAAGTTTTCATACCTGGCAGCAAAATCATACAGCGAAGTCATCATTTCCTGATTAAGCATGTTAACCATCTCATACGTAAGAGAAGTTTCCTTCGCTATTTTTTCTCTTAAATTTACATACTGCCTGTTCTGTATCCTTTTACATACGCATCCCCAGGCCCCCCGGCCCTCTCTGTGTATATAGATGCCTGTTGCAAAACAGATGATTTTGCCGTTTACCTGGGAATCCGTCCCGACTGCCAGTTTGTACTTACAATCAGGGTCCAATCTGATAAAATATTTGATGCTGGCTATTACATCAACAAAGCTCATATTTTTCTGTACTGTATTAAAAAATCTCATTATTTCACCATCTTTCTCATTTATTTCTTCTTAATATACTTCTAGATATCGCTTTCAATTTTTTTCCTGCCATTTTTCTTTTTAATCATCCCTTTTATTTTTCCCTCTATTGACAAATAAAAAAGTGATCAAATCCCACATGCGGACTTAATCACTCTTATTAGTAAATGCTTATTTGCAAATATCCGAACCGGCCTTTTTTAAAAACATCATAAAGGAAGTCCCTTCTGTCACATTTATCCAACAGAGGATCAAGCCAATGCATGTTATTATCCATACATGGTCTTTCCTGTGTAATAACTCTGTTAAGTTGTTTCATACATGAATTCATTAAATACACGGTTAACCCCCCTTTCGTAATTTTGATTGATTTTATCAGTATTCTTTATGAATTGGTATGTTGCAGCAGTTCAGTCTCACGGCTGCCTTAAAAATTTTACAACACATTATCTATTCGTGTCAATATTTTTCCATATTTGTAATTTTATTGTAATTTCAGCGTTATATAAATGATATATCCGGCAAAGTATGTAATAAATATCAAAGATAGACAACAAAAAGCAGTTAAGCCATTTGGCCCAACTGCTTTGAATTCTGATTCATCAATTTATAATTAGCTTGTAAAAATCAATTATCACGTAAACAGAGGTCCGGCCAATGTACCATTTTCCGGTAAGTATATACAGTATTATTTAGTTTTTGTTGATTAATATTATTTGCTTTGTACATTACAAGACCTCCTTTCATTATTTATAATAATTATTTTACTTTCGAACCATAATTATATTAACATTAGGAAATTTGTACTGTCAAGGTAAAGAATAATTATAATCATATTCTGGTAGTATCCGACTATGTTATAATAGGATTTGACGGCCTTCGGCCATGGAATCAAACTTATTCTAGCGGGGTATCAATCATATGAATAAACTGAGGTACATCAGGGACCTTCTCTCTAAAAATAAATATAAATATGCTTTGGGAATCATATTTCTGCTGTGTGTAGACGCACTCCAGCTGGTTTTGCCCAAAATTCTGGGCGATGTGACCGATTTCCTTGAAAGCGGTTCCCTTACTAAAGCCAAACTTGCTCAATACGCCGTTACTATTTCTCTGATAGCAATTGGTGTCGCCGTTTTCAGATTTCTGTTCAGATATACTCTTATGAGTGTGTCCAGATCGATAGAGCTCTCATTTAGAAACCGTTTTTATGCCCACCTTCAAAAGCTGTCGATAAACTATTTTAATACTCATAAGACCGGAGATCTGATGGCTCATGCCACAAATGACATGGGTAACGTCACCATGGCCTCCGGGCAGGGGATCATATTTGTAATTGACAGCGTTTTAATACCGGTGGTTGCTCTGGCAATGATGCTTTCGACCGGAGGTCTCAAGCTGACGGCAGCCTGTTTTCTTCCTCTTCTGCTGCTGGGTATTGCTGTAGTTTTCTTTATGAAAATAATGCAGTCAAGAGTACAAAAACAGCAGGAAGCTTTTTCAAACCTCACTGAAGCGGCGCGTGAAAATTTCTCCGGAATAAGGGTAATAAAAGCCTTTGCACAGGAGAAAAAGGAGATATCAAGATTTGAACAAATAAATGCAGTTAACCGGGAAGCAAATCTTAAATATGTCAGGCTGATGAGTATGATGTTTCCGACAGTCATGTCAATATCGGCGCTTTCCTTTGTAATTGCGCTATGGTTTGGCGGTGTGCTGGTTATACAGGGTGCAGTGACCCTTGGCGGTTTTGTAGCCTTCAACAGTTATCTGGGCATGCTTATCTGGCCGATTACAGCCATAGGCTGGGTCGCCAACATGTTCCAGAGAGGCTTTGTATCTCTGGAACGAATTAATACTATTATGGATGAAGCACCTGAAATAACTGATATGAATGCTTTTGAGAAAACCTCCATAAACGGGTCCGTTGAATTTAAAAACCTGGATTTTACCTATCCCGGTACCGTGAAGCCTGTTTTAAGCAACATAAATATAAGCATGGCAGCAGGCAAAACGCTTGGAATCATCGGACGTACCGGCAGCGGTAAAACAACACTGGTTAATCTTATTTCAAGACTGTTAAAGGTACCCGATGGAACACTGTTTATTGACGGCATAGACATAAATAAAATTCCATTGTCTGCTCTCAGAAGCAGTATAGGGAGTGTACCGCAGGATACCTTCCTGTTTTCAGATACCATAACTGAAAATATTGATTTCTTTAGAAATAACACCTCAGATCAAATAGTTTCAGCAGCAAAAACAGCACGGATTTTGGACAGCATTAATGAATTTCCGGACAAATTTGAAACCGTATTGGGTGAAAGAGGAGTTACTCTTTCGGGAGGCCAAAAACAGCGAGTGGCTATCGCCCGCGCAGTTATAGGTTCACCGGCGATGTTGATACTGGACGATTGCCTTTCTGCAGTGGATGCCAATACCGAGGAAGAAATCCTGAAAGACCTGAAAAGCATTATGAAGGCAAGAACGAGTATTATTGTGTCTCATAGAATATCCGCAGTAAAGGATGCCGACGAAATTATCGTACTGGATGACGGAAGGATTTCTGAAAGAGGAACCCATGATGAGCTGCTGGCTAAGAACGGTTTCTACCATGAACTTTATAACAAGCAATTACTTATAGACCAACTGGAGCAGAGCGAAGAAAACAGCCATAATACGGCTTGGGAGGTTAACAATGTCGGAAGAGAATAATATAATGCAGGAAGAGGAAATCTCAGAAAAAGCTTACGACTCCAGGTTGATGCGGCGTCTTTTAAAATTTGCAAAAAAATACTGGCATCTTTTTCTGCTTGCAGTAATCTTTTTATTTGCAGCAACCTTGGTGGATCTGGCCAGACCCTATTTAATGGGTATAGCTATTGACGACTATATTAAAAAAAGCAATATATCCGCTTTGAACAGGATGGGTCTTTATTTTGTTCTGCTTATAGCAGCAGGCTTTTTATTCAACCTGCTACAGATATATGTATTGAGTTATGCCGGACAGTATATTATCTACAACATCCGGCAGCTTGTGTTTTCACATCTTCAAAAACTGCCGCTGTCCTATTTTGACAGAAATCCCATCGGCAGGCTTGTAACCCGTATAACCAATGACACCGAAACTCTCAATGACATGTATACGAATGTTCTTATAACCTTGCTCAAGGATTTTGCCATATTGCTGGGAACTGTCATAATAATGTTCCGGCTGAACAGTTCCCTGACATGGATCACACTGGCAGCCATGCCGGTTGTACTCATACTGACCGTTATTTTCAGACTGCGGATAAGAAAGGTCTACCGTAATGTGCGGACCGCAATTGCCAGAGTAAATTCAGCAATCTCCGAAAATATTTCAGGTATGCGCATAATTCAGCTGTTCAATAAAGAAAAGCCCAACTTTGAAAGGTTCGACAAAATAGGCGAGGCATATTACAAAGCTTCAATGAATGAGGTTGTAACCTTTGGTCTTTTCAGACCCATGATCGAAATGGTCTCCTCTCTCGCTATAGCCTTATTGTTATGGAAAGGCGGAGGCAAAGTAATTGATAACTCTCTCGAATTTGGAGTTTTGTACGCACTGGTAAATTATATATCGCTTCTTTTCCAGCCTATTAACGATCTGGCGGAAAAATATAATATCCTCCAGTCCTCCATGGCTGCTTCCGAAAGAATTTTCATGATTCTTGACACACCTGCCGAGGAAGATGCCGGAAGTCTGGAGTTTGACACTGAGGCTGCCGCAGGTGATATTGAATTTAAAAACGTATGGTTTGCCTACAATGATGAAAACTGGGTTCTAAAGGATGTAAGCTTCAGGGTTCCTGCCGGACAGACCATAGCAATCGTCGGTCATACCGGTGCCGGAAAGACTTCAATTATAAACCTTTTAAGCAGATTTTATGAAATACAGCGCGGTGAGATTTTAATAAACGGTATCAATATAAAAGATGTGCAAAAAGCTTCTCTCAGGAAAGCGATAGGTGTTGTTCTGCAGGATGTTTTCCTGTTCAGCGGCAAGCTTAACGATAATATCCGTCTTAATGAGGAAAGCATAACAGACGAAAAGCTTCAGGAAGCAGCCCGTTATGTTAATGCAGACGGGTTTATAAGCAGACTTCCAAACGGTTATAATGAGGAGGTTATGGAAAGAGGCTCCACTTTTTCCTCAGGTCAGCGCCAGCTTTTGGCCTTTGCCCGTGCTCTCGCATTTGATCCCGCCGTTCTGGTGCTGGATGAAGCAACCTCCAATATTGATACTGAAACTGAAATACTGATACAGGATGCACTGACCAAACTCACAAAAAACAGGACAACAATTGTTATCGCCCACAGACTTTCCACCATCCAGCACGCAGATAATATTATTGTCCTTCATAAGGGAAAAGTTCACGAGAGCGGAACCCATCAGGAGCTTCTGGCGGCAAAAGGCATGTACTATTCCCTGTACCAGCTCCAGTACCAGCAGCAGAATGCGTGAATCACCAAGTCTTAAATGATATGTATTATAGCCTGCCCGATCCTTATACATGAAAGAACCGGGCCATGCACACACAGTACAAACTGGGAAACATCGAAAATTTTATAACAGGTTGTCCAACAGGGATATGAGCTTTTGGTCATTTTCCTCAAGCCATTGAGACTGTGAAACTGCATTTTTAATCTGTCCGGCTACAAGCTCCGGGCTGTCGATCCCCTCCCAAAAGCGGCCAAGGAAGTGTATGAATACATCCAGTCTCCGGAGCATGATAAGCACAGGTATGACTTGAATTTCATGAGGTGTCAGCTTTACACGGCTGCCGTATCCCTCCAGGAATTCATGCAGCCTTTTCCACAAAGTTTCCCGGCTCTGCCGCATATTGATTATCTCGGACAGGCAGACACTCAGCTCCATCACCCTCAAGTCCTCGGTTACAAATTCAAAATCCAGAACCGCTGTAATGTTCCCTTCTGTGTCTGCCAGCACATTTGAGGCATTGAGGTCGCCATGCACCAGTTGATGGGGCAGCTTTTCAAGCAAAGGAACGCTATCTCTGAATTTTGCAAGCTGTGCTGCGACCTCAAGCAGTTCATTCCCATACGCTCCGAATTCAGCAGAAGGTTTTTCACAAAACCTGATTACATCAGGGATAGAACATTTGGGATGGGCGTTTTCAAGATCGTAATACGGCCTGTACACAGGTTCCAGTCCTGATTTAATTGATTTCAAGGCACAGGTCAAATTGCCTGCAATACGTCCAAAGGCTTTTAGCTGCCTTGTATCCTGAAAATCGGGAGTGGTTCCCTCCATATAATGAAACAAGGCTGCAAGCTTCATGTCATCTGTAAATTTTATGGTTTCATTGTCCAAAGACTGTACTGGCAGCGGAGTTCCGAAGGGAAGCTCCATTTTCCCCAATTCAGTCAGAATGTAATGCTCATACTTTACTTTTTCCATATCCCGATGGGTTTGATAAATTCTGAGAACATATTTATTTCCCTCTGTTTCGACAAAAAGGGTTGTGTTATTCATACCGCCCTTTCCTGGCTGCAATACATATTTATTTTCCGGAAAATACTGTTTCAGCAAGTCGTCAGGGTTATATGCCATAGAAAGAGTACTCTCCGTTCTTTTCCCTTGATACAAAAGGAATATTGCTCAAAGCATTACCTGCATTGTCAATCACTCCCTGCAGGATAACTCTGGTCAGATCCGGAACATCGGGAGCTTTGACAGCCTCGTTTATATCCATGAACAGTGCCTCACTGTTCTCTCTGTTATCCGAATTAGGAGTTCCTGAAACATAGTCCATCAGGAAAACCGCGTACCAGTCCTTTAAATTGAACCGTACACCCACCAATTTTACAGGCTCGGCAACAACAGTAGTCTCCTCCATCACTTCCCGTCTCAAAGCATCCTGGGGTGTTTCCTTAATTTTTACGTAGCCTCCCGGAATGATAAGCCTGCCCTTGCCCGCACCGTAAGTATGCCTTACAAGCAAAACTTCATTTCCCTTGAGTACCACTCCCCCAACAGACTGGCACCAGTTTGTATTTTCCTCTTTATTTGCTTCGTTGACTGCAGCGTTATTTGCATCCAATTTTTCATCCTCCAGGTTTAATGTAAACAATTAAATTAACTAGTTGTGCTAGTTAGCTGATTTTCAGCTTTGCAGTTAATTACGTTATGTTGATTAACCGGTACATAAGTACAACTTCAAGCAATGAAGAGCACGGTAAAAGTGCTTGCTGAAAATTAAGCAACTAATTAGCCCCACGTGTTAAATATTTTTTAATAGCCCTTTGCCTTATCGACCACATTCATCAGTTTTTTGCCCTCAATGAGTGATTTCAGATTATTGGCCGCTATTCTTACTATGCGCTCCTTTGTTTCATCCAGGCTGAAGCCACCCGAAATATGCGGAGTAATAACCGCATTCTTTATCCTCCACAACCGGTGTTCCTTCGGAAGCGGTTCAGGATCTGTCACATCCAAAGCTGCTCCCAGGAGCTGTCCATTTTCGAGGGCATCACACAAGGCTTCCGTATCTATAGCGTTTCCCCTGCCCACATTTATCAAGACCGCATCTTTTTTAAAAAGCTGCAGTGTTGATTTATTTATTACCTTATTTGTCAGCTTTGTTTCGGGCAGGCTGAGAGCAACTATATCAGCCCGGGGCAGCAATTCCTCAAGCTTATCCATAAGATATAGTTCATCCAGATAATCAGGTTTGCCGCTATCCGTTCTCCTTATTCCGATTGTATGCGAACCAAGTGCTTTAAGCCTCGAAGCAAATTCTCCTCCGATATCACCCAGCCCCACAATCAGAGCCGTTGAATTAAAGATACCTTTAACCCTGCCGGCATAGGACCAATCCCCTCCGGCCTGGTTATCCCGGTAAATATGAAGATTTTTGTACAGTTCAAGCAGTACTCCCAGCATGTATTCCGATATGGCAAGGCCATACGCACCGGTCGCATTGGCAAGTACAGTTCTTTCGGGTAAAACACCCTCCTGTGCGTATTCTCCCACACCGGCACTGAACAATTGCAGCAGTTGAAGTTTTTTTGACAGTTTAAGCCTTTCTGCGGGTGGATTTCCGATTATAACATCTGCGTTTTTCAGCTGCTCTTCGTTCAGCTGTTCGTTCATTGTGTAAATAAAGTTGCAGCCGGGTGCTTCAGACTCTAAAAACCTTTTTTGATCATCATTAAGTTTCATAAGTACAAGAATAGATTTTTCCATATGTGTGCCCATGCCCAGCATTTCGCACAAAACATAATGGTAGAAATGGCATGGGCTCGGTACCTCCTTCAGTGATTTTTATAATTTCTTTCAACCTTTATCAGCTCCGAATTCGTGAAATTTTAATATAATTTAACGCGTTGTGCCAGTTGATTCTGATTAAATCTATCTGTAAAGCAAAACAAAATTTTAATTAGCACAACGGGTTATTTTAATATAATATGTACCCATATTCAGATATATCAAATATAAATATTATAATACCATACTTTTTATTTCTCTGATAATATAACTAATCCGTAAAATCTTTTTTTCATTTTATTTCTTCCCTGTGAGTATCAACATTATATAGATTTACAATATCTTTCATGTTATCTTTCATGTTTTTACACGTCACCCAAAAACTGAAAATTGGGCTGTACTCACTGCTACAACCCAATCTCCGGAAACTTGAACATTTTGGTTAAATTAAATTCTGTCCCTCTCCTCGAAATGCGTGTGAAGGAGTTCATGGGCTTTTTCACCAAAAGGTTCTCCCAGATAAGTTTTATATAGCTCCAATATTTCCTTGTTCTCATGGGACTTTCTTATCTTTTTGTTTCTATCCTCTTCAAATATGGCTTCCCTGCGTTTTTTAACAATCTCATCATTGCCATGGTGGTAAGGCTGTCCGCCTCCGGCAATACAGCCGCCCGGACAGGCCATTATCTCAATAGCATGGTAGTCTGCCTTTCCGTCGCGGATATCCTCAAGAATATGCCGTGCATTGCCCAGACCGCTGGCTATACCTATTTTAAGTTCCTTGTCACCTATTTTCACAGCAGCTCTGCGAACTCCATCCATCCCCCTCAAATCCTCAAATTCTATTTTTTTGAGTGGTTCACCTGTCAGCCATTCCGAGGCTGTACGCAGGGCTGCTTCAATAACACCGCCGGCAGTACCGAACATTACGGCAGCCCCCGAGGATTCGCCAAGCGGACTGTCAAAATCACTGTCGGGCAGTTTTGCAAATTCAATCCCCGCCTCATGTATCATGGCTCCGAGCTCCCGGGTGGTTATTGATATATCTACATTGTTGCGTTCATCCTTTGTCAGTTCGGGACGCTTGGCTTCGGCCTTTTTTGCTATACAGGGCATAACCGACACCATAACAATATTGTCGGGATCTATTCCCATTTTTTCGGCATAGTAGGTCTTCGCTATGGTTCCCAACATAATATGCGGTGATTTGCAGGTTGACGGTACGTGAATTAATTCGGGGAATTGATGCTCAATGAACTTGACCCATGCAGGACAACAGTTTGTAAGTATGGGAAGGGTTTTGCCGTTCCGGAGCCTGTAGATAAGCTCCGAGGCCTCCTCCATAATGGTCAGGTCAGCACCGAAATCGGTATCAAATACAGCATCAAAACCCATGCGCCTCAGTGCTGTTACCATCTTACCGGTAACTATGGTCCCGGGCTCCATTCCGAACAGTTCACCAAGCGCAACGCGGATTGCCGGCGCTGTCTGTACAATTACATATTTATCCGGATCGCTTATGGCTTCCCAAACCTTATCGGTGTGATATACTTCAGTGAGCGCCGCCGTGGGACAAACCTGCACACACTGCCCGCAGTACGTGCAGGAGGATTCAACCATGGGTATGTTGGCAAAGGGACCCACAAAGGAATTGAAGCCCCTGCCTATCCCCGAAAGGATGCCGCAGGTTTGTACTTCATTGCATGCTGTTTCACAGCGCCTGCAATATATACATTTATTTGAGTCCTTGACAATGGCATCACTTGTCATATCCTTCGGATAGCTAATTCGTTCACCTTCCCAGCGTATCTCCCTGACATTCAGCTCCTCAGCAAGTGACTGGAGCTCGCATTCAAGGTTTTTAGGGCAGGTAAAGCATTCATTCGGGTGGTTTGACAGCAGCAGCTCGACTGCCATCCTTCTAGCGGTAACAGCTCTCCTGGTATCAGTTCTGACTGCCATGCCGTCCTGAAGCTTTGTTACACAGGATGGGACAAGTTTATTCCGGTTGTTCCTCTCATCAACCACCTCCACCATACAGACACGACAGGAGGCAGTCTTGTTGTAAAGCTGTAAATCATGCAGATCCAGGTGGCACAGAGTCGGAATTTTCACTCCTGCCCGGTGTGCAGCCTCCAGAATGGTAATTCCCTCTGGAACGGTCAGATCCTGATCATTTATCCGCACATTAATTCTTTTTTTATCAGGACTGCCCGGCATTTCATTTTCATCCATATTATGAACTCTTTTTTTACGTTTTCCGCTTAAATCAATCTTTACACTCATTCCACACACCTCCCTTATGACTTGATTCCAATTTTATTTTTGGCAATGTATTTACCTTCCCCTCTGGGATGATCCACATCCGAAACAAAATCCATATACTCATCCCAGAAATATTTCATTGTACTGACTATTGGATTGGGAGCAGTCTGACACAAACCGCACAGAGCACTGTCCTTAACCATGTAGGCCAGCTGTTTCATGGCATCCAGGTCAGCCATCGTCGCTTCTCCTGAAGTTATTTTACACAGCATTTCAAAAAGCCTCTTTGTCCCGATCCTGCCCGGACCGCATCGCCCGCATGCTTCATCCATTGTAAATTCCAGATAGAACTTAGCAATATTGACCATGTTGTCATCTTCATCCATTATTATCATTCCGCCTGAGCCCATCATTGTACCTATCTTCAGAAGCCCGTCATAATCTATGGGCGTGTCAAGGTTCTCCTCGGTTATAACCCCTCCCGACGGGCCCCCTGTCTGAACAGCTTTGAATTTCTTGCCGTGAGGTATCCCGCCTCCTATGTCAAAAATGATTTCACGGAGAGTAATTCCCATTGGTACTTCCACAAGGCCCACATTGTTTATTTTTCCTGCCAGGGCAAATACCTTGGTTCCCTTGCTTTTTTCGGTTCCCATTGAGGCGAACCAGTCTGCTCCGCGGTTCATAATAACCGGAATGTTTGCAAAGGTCTCCACATTGTTTACACAGGTTGGAAATCCCCAATAACCCTCCTCTGCGGGATAGGGCGGCTTATAGTCGGGTTCTCCTCTTTTTCCTTCACAGGAATTTATAAGAGCTGTCTCCTCTCCGCATACAAAAGCACCGGCTCCATATTTAAGCATTACGTCAAAACTGAAACCGGTTCCAAAGATATCCTTGCCCAGAAGTCCCATTTCCCGGGCCTGCTGCAGTGCATTTGTAAGCCGGGCGATAGCAAGAGGGTATTCGGCCCTTATATAGACAATTCCCTTATGGGCACCTATGGCATATGCACCTATGGCCATAGCCTCGATTACACTGTGGGGGTCACCCTCCAGGATGCTTCTGTCCATAAAGGCGCCCGGGTCACCTTCATCCGCATTGCAGATAATATATTTTTGGCTGTTCTCCTGCTTGCAGGTTATTTCCCATTTAAGCCCGGTAGGAAAACCTCCGCCTCCTCTTCCACGTAGTCCTGACTTCTTTATCACATCTATAATCTCCCCGGGTGACATCTGCGTAAGTGCCTTTCCAAGAGCCTGGTAGCCGTCCATGGCAATATATTCGGTAATATCTTCAGGGTTTATCAGTCCGCAATTCCTGAGTGCAACACGGAGCTGCTTTTTGTAGAAGGTCATCTCCTCCTGTGTATGAACCTTTTCCTTTTTCTGGGGATCTTCATAGAGTAATCTTTCCACCTGACGCCCCTTGATAAGGTGCTCGTCCACTATATCCTTTGCATCCTTTGGCCCCACCCTGACATAAAATACATTGTCCGGCTCGATTTTTACTATGGGGCCCTGTTCGCAAAAGCCGAAGCACCCTGTTCTGATAACCTGAACCTTACTGTTCAAACCTCTGGCCTTTAAAATAACTTCCAGATTCTTTACAACTTTATCGCTGTCACTGGCAAGGCAGCCGGTACCGCCGCAGACCAAAATATTTCTGTTTGTTTGTGCCGCGTCCCTATGCTGTCGTATTTTTACCTTTTCAGAAGCTACCTGTTTAATCTTATTCAGCCCCTCCATGGATTTTATCTGCATGCTGTACCTCCTTTACCCGATATGAATTTAAAATACCGTCAATCTCACCCGCCTTGACCCTGCCGTACACCTTGTCATCCACCATCACCACAGGCGCAAGACCGCAGGCTCCGATACAGCGTACGTCCTTTATGGTGAACAGACCGTCCTCTGTGGTTTCATTCGTTTGTACACCAAGCTTTTCTTTGAACTCTTCAAGAATTTTGTCGGCACCTCTGACAAAACACGCCGTTCCCATACAAACACTGATAGTGTGCCTTCCGCCCGGCTTTGTACTGAAATAGGAATAAAAACTGACCACCCCGAAGACCTCTGCTCCCGGAATACCCAGTTTACGGGCAATATAGAGCTGTACATCCCTGGGGAGATAACCGAAAACATGCTGTGCCTTGTGGAGAATTTCAATCAATGCACCCTTTGTTGTTTCCAAACTCTCGATGAATGCATTTAACTCGTCGTACTTTTCCTTTGGAAACTCTTCTCCAACAGGTTTCATTACATCAATTTCCTGGGGCTTTGTTATATTGATCACCAACTTTCCGGATATTTGGAATATAAAGATTTATTCCATTTATAACATTCCAAGGAAACCGGTGTTTAATACTTAAAAGGTAATCGAAAAAATAAAAATCCGGATACCCATCTTTTAAATAGGTATCCGGATTACTGATAACAATCATAAAACAACATCTATATGTTTTTTTGCCTTGATTCTTCTGTTTCTTCTTTTGGCCGCTGCCGCCTCCTCAAGCTCTTGTTTCATATGGTTGTGTCTCCTGCGGGCAGCCACTTTTGCGGCAGCTATACCAAATTCCGCAGATTCCTTTAGGTCTCTGTGAATATCCTGCGACTTCTGAACAAGCTTGTTGCCGTAAGCCTGATCTTCGGCCGACACTCCTCCTGACAATGTTACCGAAACCCCCGACCTGACCATGGTACTCATCTCATGAGCTTTTCCGTCGGCCGAAAGTAATTTGTTGAAGCTGTACCTGTTAAGAGTGGCTTCATGCCGGGCCAGAACCTTTTCCCTTTCACGCAGGTTTTTTGCGGCTGTTTCCTCTCTTTTCAACCTTTCCAGTTCCAGCTTTCTGGTTTTTTCCTCATAGATTTCGGCCAGTATCTGCCGGTCAAGTTCACTTAATTCCATAAGAGTCTGCGTTGTATCATTACCGGTATTTTTATCGCATTCACCGGGATTCCCTGACGCAGACGTATTCTGATTTATTCTCTTTAACAGAGCTTCACGTCTTTCTCTAAGCATGTCCATGGAATTCTTGGGCTGCATTATGGATAACAGGTCATTCAGACTCTTTTGATTTATATTCATAATATTTCACTCCACATTTATTAATTATTGCCTTTTACTAAATATCGGAATATTTATCAAATAATTAACAGCTTACTTAAAAACATCAGTCATTTTTTCAGTTATATATGAGAGTTCCTCCCTGTTCCAAGGGCCAAATACCTCTTCTCCGATTTTTAAAATTGATCTTGTGCCGGTATCAATACCAATAAGCTTGTTAACATAGGCATCCAGAGTAACTATATCCTCGCTGCCCAAAATAATTCCCAGGTTTTCAATTACATCATATTCTGTCCAGATCATTTTATATTTGTTATTTCCCTCTTCCCGTGTAACAGGTATATGGTATATTCCTTCACAGATACCTACAACTCTGAACAGGGCCTTATAAACTGCAACTATGTCCACAATACTTCTTGAGAGTCCTGTATCCGAGTCGCTGCCATGATAAAATTCCCTGTTTGGTACTGGTATCATTCCAAATAAATTCTTCATTGACAGGGAGGAAAAACTGGAAACCGACGGCAAATTGTATTTTATTTTGGAGTAACTGATCAACGGCAAGTTTCTCAATTTAAAGAGTTTCTCAGGAACAGTCCCATAGAGTTCCTTATGGTGAACAGGAGTATGACGGTCTTCAACAATTTTTTGTATCTGCTCTGCCGGCACTGTTCTGTCCGACCACCATTCCTCTGTTATATTTATATATTCAGCATCGTATTTTGCAAGCAGCTCACCTATTCCGCTGGCCTCCAGGAATAGCTTATCCTGTTGCTTCAGCCATTCCCAGTTCTCGCGTCCATTGTTGGAATCAATCTTTACAGTATTGTCTGTTCTCCCATACATATAGCTTTCAACAATGTATTTTTTGCCCTCGATGGAGGCCAGCAATGGCTCCAGTGACTCTGCACCGGTATAAAAGCCATAATCTCCCGTAGTCCAGTTAGGTTTTATGATTACACCCTCACCGTCCAGTTTAAAATTTTTCAGGAACGATTTCATATCACCGTTATTTTTTATGTACTGATGGATTACTTTTCTCATAGCAGAAGCCTCCTTAATTACGAACATAAATTATGAACACATACAATTTTGTTGACGTAGTCAGCACCCCATCTGTTCATTTCCTGTAAAACCGGAAACAGACTGGAACCGATTTCAAAACAAATGACCTTCAGTGCAAGCCTTTAACAAATTTTAAGTACTAAACACAGCATAAGAGTTAATAACACATAAAGGAGCGGACAAATCTGTCCGCTCCTTTCACCAGCTGATCCTGCATTGAATTTAAACAAATGTATTTATACCGCTATTTGGCCATTTTGTAATCATTTTGGCTAAAGGAAGCCGACAATATATTTTTAATTTTAAAAACCCTGTTTTGATTTCTCAAAAAACAGAATGCCCTGACATTACCATTATTAATCTCAAATACCTTTATATTTCTTTCGGTAATTTCATCATCCTTCATATAAATAATGGTTATGGGCTGGTTGCGTTCA
>JAEVZU010000080.1 GCA_023392075.1 Bacillota bacterium
AACTGCCAGGGAGCTTGGCTATACCAAGGAGACTGCTTCTGACAAAAATACGATACGGCTGGTTATATTCAAAAGGCATGGATATGTTGTCAACGACACTCCATTTTTCTCTTCCCTGATTGAAGGAATAGAAAAGGAATGCAGGCAGCAGGGGTATGAACTGCTGGTTTCCCATATAAGCATTATGGAGAAGGACTTCAGGGAAATTACTGCAGGCCTGAATAATGACAGTGCTTCGGGGATGCTTATACTTGCAACCGAAATGCTGCGTGAAGACCTTGATCTGTTCAGCAATTACAGAAACCCAATCGTTTTGCTTGACAGTTGTCTCAGAGACAGCAATATTAATTCTGTTCTTATAAACAATGAAGATGCTTCATTTAGAGCAACCAGTTATTTAATAGAAAATGGGCATACTGAAATAGGTTACATCGGCAGCTCCGCCTTTATAAAAAACTTTTTTTACAGAAGGCAAGGGTTTCTGGATGCTTTGCATGAATTCAAAATAGCGGTAAAAAAGGAATATCTCATTTCTGTTGAGCCTACAATGGAAGGCGCGTACAGGGATATGTCGGCCTTTCTGGAGAATAATAAAAACCTGCCGACAGCTTTTTTTGCCGACAATGACACTATTGCCTTCGGAGTAATGAGAGCTTTGAAGGAAAAGGGTGTAAATATTCCGAAGGATGTTTCCATTATAGGTTTTGATGATATGCCCTTCTGCGAGATAACAAGCCCGAGGCTGACCACAGTTAAGGTATTTAAGCAGGAAATGGGAAGCACCGCCGTAAAACGTCTCATGTCATTAATGACCGAAGGCAGCGGGCCTTCACAGAAGATTCAAATAAATACCGAACTTATTGTAAGAGATAGTGTCCGGGATCAGAAATAACAAGTATCTATCATAGGAGGGTGCAGCTTGAATAAAATACTGAATTTTGGCTCGTTAAATATAGATATTGTGTATAGCCTGGATCATATAGTCCGCCCCGGTGAAACTATTTCTTCCGAAGAAATCAATACCTTTTGCGGCGGAAAAGGATTGAATCAGTCGGTAGCAATAGCAAGGTGCGGGCTTGAGGTATATCATGCGGGAAAGATAGGCAGGGACGGTGCTATAATAAGAGAGGCTCTGGACGGGACAGGGATAAAGTGTGATTTCCTGCTGGAAAGTGAAGGGCGCACAGGAAATGCACTGATTCAAAAGGATAAGTCCGGCCAAAACAGTATTATACTTTTCGGCGGTACGAATAAGGAAATAACTGCCGGTGAGATAGACCAAATATTAGAGCAGTTTTCCGAAAACGATATTCTGATTTCCCAAAATGAGATAAGCAATGTACCCTACCTGCTTGAAGAAGCCCGGAAACGTAAGATGAAAATAGCATTTAACCCTTCCCCTATGGAGGACTGGATCAAAAATACTTCACTGGAAGGTATAACCTGGCTGGTAATCAATGAAATAGAAGGGGAAGATATTACAGGTTCCAGCCGGCCGGAAGAGATCGTCAAACGGCTCCTGGAAAAATATCCCGATATCTGCGTTGTTCTGACCCTGGGAAAAAACGGGGTTATTTATTCGGATAAATCCGGTCAGTTCCGGCATGATGCATATAATGTAAAAGTGGTTGATACAACTGCAGCAGGTGATACCTTTTTAGGATACTTTATAGGGTCAATAGCAAAAGGTTCGGATATTCCCACCTCCCTGAAGATTGCCTCACTTGCTTCTTCACTGGCTGTTTCAAAAGCAGGTGCCGTCTCGTCAATACCAACAATTGAGATGGTAATGAATTTGATCAAATAAAAAATTCATATCTGAAAAATTAATACCTGAATGAAGTAATGCGGCGGCTATGTTTATAGCCGTTTTTTTATAGTGTGCCGAGTATTTCTAAACGGTATCCAGTTGCTGGTTTTCTATATTTTAAATTACCTGCTAATGCCTTCCCAAATCTTTTCAAAAAGAAGCTACTGCTGAACTGGACTTTAAAAAGAATTCGGCATTTTTCATCCGTCTAGTCCTGAGAATGTAAGAATATTGACAAAAAAGAAAAATAAATGTAATATAATATATAAAATGTAACTTTCTTACAGAAATTAACGGCACTATGATTAGTGGGGTGACTGAAAATGTTATTAAATATTCCACCGGTACATGTAGAAGGACTGAACTGCAGGGAGGATATATTTTTTTCGGTGGCTTCCCATTACAGGGGGGAATACCAGCTGGCTTTTTCCGAAGCCTTCAATTTTGAATACCTTCCTCCCGAGCCCGGAGAAGACGGATTAATGGGTAAAAGACTGGGCACCGGCAATAATAACATACAGGCTTTACTGGAAATGTATTACGGCTTTAAAATATTAACATTAAAGGCTGAGACGGCTGAGGAAATCTTTAATACAATAAAAGCACAGTTACAGCTCGGGTATCCTACAGCCATATCCATAAATACGTACTGGTGTCCCTGGAGCCGGAATTATCAAAAGCACAGCTTTGGACACACCTGTCTCGCCCTGGATATTGACGGCGATAACAATATTATCTGTATTGATCCTGTATCCGGACTGAATCACTTTCAATTGCCTTATGCCGATTTTGAAAAGGGTTATGCCTTCTATTCAACATTTCATTTTGAGGAATTTTCGGGTGCTTTTGACTATAAGTCCATATTGGCAGGGTCCGTAGAAAAAGTCCGGCAATCAAATATTTTTAACAACATGGAAAATTTCATAAATGATTTTACAACAAGATTTGGTTTTGAAAACGAATTCAGGGGAGCCAGGTCGGACATATGGGGAGTACTGTTTTACAGAAATCTTATATATGTGTCGGGTTCCAGATTTCTTTATTCCCAGTTTATAAATCATATAAATAAGAATTTACAGAATCCGAAGCTTGATAATATTGCTAATGATCTTCAAAATGTATACAGCAAATGGAGAGTTACAATAAGCTGGTTCCTTAAAGGCGTTTACACAGATTATTCTCCCGTCATACACAATAAAACGCTAAAAATATTTGCGGATATTTTAATAGAAGAAAGAAATATTCTGAATAAGCTTCAGGATGCTCTTGATAATATGGATTCAGTTCAAAATAAAGAGAGTGTTAAAAATACCGGCTTTGATATTTTAGGCGAAGAGGTTGAGTGCACCTTTATTGATTTAAGAGGTGCGTTTAATAACACTGCCTTTCATAGCATTTGTTCAAAGGAGTGTTCTGCCGATTTTACCGGGACGGGACATTATTTCCTGACACAGGAGGCTCCGGGCGGACAAACTATATCATTGGATAAAATGTGTTTCAAATTTCCTGTTTTACAGGATGGGGCCTGTGACAACATTTCCTGCAGCAGTCAGACCATACCCGTTCCTCCGGGCCAATATAAAGGTATTTTAATTCTGGGCTCCAGTGAATGGGGTAATTATACCGAGCATATGAAATTGAATCATGCCGGCGGAAATGAGGTAACAATCCGGATAAATCTCAGTGACTGGGCAGCCCGGAATCCGTTATTCGATGAGAAAGTAATGTGGAAAGGGAAAGTTTATGATAAAAACGAAGGCAGGCTGTATTACGATTTATACAGTATATTCGCCATACTGAGACCTTTTCCGGGTACTGAAAAGCTGGAGAGCATAACCCTGCCCCAGTGCACTAACATGCATATCTTTGCAATCACTCTCTGCAAATAGCTCCAAACTTTGGGGTTAATTGTCCATCCAATCAGCTTCTCATAATTTACATTTAACTTTTTTTACTTGGTTTTGTATTATTTTGGGTGTATCATATAAGAAACAGTGAATTCAAGGACAATAAAACTTATGAAAATATCCGGTTTAAATAATGGTAACTACAGGAATACGGCTGTGGTTACCATATTTTTAATAATTCTGTCACTGGGAGCAGTTTTATTCGCAAATAATAATGAAAGCTTTTATAAGGAACCCATAGCCAGGATTATGTCAATAACAGAGACTTACACAAGGCAGGCCGGTGATATCTATGGCAATTCCGAGCAGATCAGCACCCAGAATATAAAAGCAGTTATAATGAATGGAGCCCACAGGGGAGAGAAAATAACTCTGAGCAATAATACCTCCGAATCCCAGGTGTTTGATACCCGGTATGAAATCAAGGATGAGGTTTTTATTTCATATCGGGAAGATGCTCAAAAAAACATCATATCAGCCGGTATACTGGATTTGAAACGGGACAGGCAGCTCGTGTATGTCATAACCATGTTTGTATTTCTTATAGTTCTGATTGGAAGGAAAAAAGGTTTGAGATCACTGGCCAGTGTTTCTGTTAATATTATAATCTCATGGGTTCTTATTGACCTTTACGTCAAAAGGTATAATGTTATTCTTATCACTGCGGTTGCCTGCCTGCTGTTTATTCTGATATCAATTCTTCTGGTCAACGGGATCAATAATAAAAGCTTTGCGGCGATCTGCGGGACCATTGCCGGAACTCTGTTTTCACTTCTCCTGACTCTTGCGGTTATCCTGGCTACCGATGGGAAAGGAATATATTATGACGAAATGGATTTTTTAGCCTATGACGCTACCAAACTGTTTATTGTGGAAGTTGTAATCGGTACCCTTGGTGGAATTATAGACATTGCCATAACAATCTCATCAGCTGTCAATGAAATTTATGCCAAAAATCCGGATATTGAAGTTAAGACGCTTGTCAGCTCAGGCAGGGAGATTGGAAAAGATATTATGGGAACCATGGCCAATGTGCTGGTGTTTGCATATATCAGCGGAAGCATACCTATGATAATCCTCTGGCTTAAGAATGGATATTCAACCTTCAACATCATAAATTATAATTTATCCCTGGAAGTAACCCGGGCACTGACCGGAAGTATAGGGATAGTTATCAGCATCCCTATAACCATTTATATTTCGGTATTTCTATTGACATATAAAAGAAGTGGAGTCAAAGCATGAGTGTTACATTTGTACTAATGATAATTTTACTTTTCCTGATGGTTATGGTCGGGGAGAACAGAGGATTAAAGTCTTTCGCCATACTGATAGTGAACTTTTTTACCTTTTTTGTAATGCTAAAATTGATTTCTTCAGGTATAGATCCTATTAGAGCCACGGTCATAGGCTGTGTTGGGATTAGTTTTATTACCTTGTTTTTAATAAACGGTTTTAATAAAAAAACGGTCTCATCGTTTTTAGCTGTGTGTCTGGTAGTGCTGTTGACAATATTATTGGTATATAAAACAGGTTCTGATGCCAGGCTGCAGGGTTTTAGCAATGAAAACCCGGGAACAGCGGCATATCTTTCATATTATGTTCATGTAAATTTTTCCAAACTGGTTATATGTGAAATATTGATCGGGCTTATAGGTGCTATTATAGATGTTTCCATATCAATTTCATCCTCCATGCATGAAATATTCAGTAATAATTTGTATATTAATAAACATGATTTGCTGAAGTCAGGTATAAATATCGGCAGGGATATACTCGGAACCATGGCAAATACTTTGCTTTTTGCGTATATTGGCGGATTTATGACTCTGCTGCTCTGGTTTGATATAACAAACTACCCACTGGGTAAATTAATAAATTCAAAGCTGTTTTGTCCGGAAGTTTTTCAAATACTGTGCAGCGGTATAGGTATAATATTGATTATCCCTGCGACTGCAATCGTAACAAGCGCAATCCTGTCTATAAAATTCCCGTCAGGAAAATTATTCAGTTAACTGGAACAACACGATAAATAACAGGACAGGTAAAATATACAATTTCCTCCTCATGATATTTTAAACTGCTTTGGAAATGATATTAATACACACCATTGCTTACAATAAGGAGGAAATTATGGCTAAAAAGAAAGGTATTCCAGGCCTGTTTTCGCTTATAACCTATAAGAAACCAAAAGAAACAGAGAGTTTTTACATCCCCGAGACAAAAGAGGAAACAAGAAAAGCCAGGAAAATCAGAGGGGTAGAACACAAGGTCAGGGGAATAATAAAGCCGACTCCGGTGTCAATGATAAAGAAGGTTAAAGTAAAGGAGCAGTCTAAGGATAAAGACAGGGAATCAGCCGGGGAAGAACAATCCGGAAAAGGCCGGCAAACCAAAAATAAAGATAAAGAGAATATTCTTGATCAAGAAATATCAAGGGATATTGACCGGAATATGGAGCTTGTCAAAAAAGCCTTTAATGCCGAAAGAAACAAGGATATCATCATCCGGGAATTTACGGTCGGCGGAAAACTCAGAGCCTTTATTTCATATATTGACGGAATGGCGGACAGAATCACAATCAATGACTTTATCATCAAACCCTTAATGATGAAAAAGGAATACCCTGAGGAAGCTTGCAGCCTTGACAGAATATTCCGGGAAGTTCTCGAAACAAACCAGGCCTCCAGGATTTCTGATACCGAGGAAGCCATATACGAGATACTTGTTGGAAACACATGCCTGTTTGTTGAAGGCTGCGATTACTGCATATCCAGCGAAACAAAGGGTTACGAAAAGCGTGCTGTCAGCACGCCGCAGACTGAAGGGGTGGTAAGGGGAGCCCAGGAGGGTTTTACTGAAAATCTGCGTACCAATGTAACTCTGATCAGACGTATTATCAAAAATAAGGATCTGTCAACGGAATTTCTAAAGATAGGCGCAAGAAACCACAACCAATGTGCGGTAATGTATATTGACGGGCTCATCAATCCGGCCATAGTTGAAGAGATAAAAAGAAGAATAGAAGGTCTTAAAACCGATTTCATAGCCGGAAGCGGGATATTGGAGCAGTTTATTGAGGAAAACACCTGGTCTATAGTCCCGACCATTCTGTCAACAGAAAGACCTGACAGAGCAGCCTCCCACCTTATAGAAGGCAAAGCTGCCATTATTGCCGACGGCACACCGTTTGCACTGATTGTACCTGTAAGTATTGCAACAATGCTTCACACGCCGGAAGACACTACTTTGCGGTGGCAGTACGGAACACTTCTTAGAATTATCAGAATTTTTGCGCTTTTCATCGCCACTTTTATTCCGGGGCTTTATGTAGCCTTGACAAACTTCCACAGAGAAATGATACCCACAGACTTGTTGATTGCAATTGCAAAAGCCCGCGAAAATGTACCTTTTCCAACTATTATTGAAGTTCTGCTGATGGAAGTATCCTTTGAACTTATCCGTGAAGCAGGTATCAGAATACCCGGAATTATAGGAAATACCATAGGCATTATCGGGGCACTCATCCTTGGGCAGGCAGCGGTACAGGCCAACCTGGTAAGCCCTGTCCTCATCATAATCGTTGCAATAACAGGCCTGGGTAATTTTGCAATTCCGGATTTCAGTGTAGCCTTTGCAGCCAGGATTTCCCGGCTGGTTTTTATAATCCTGGGGGCATTTATAGGTTTTTACGGTATTTCACTGGGAATAGTAGTAGGAACTGTTATGCTGGCATGTACAAAGTCCTTTGGCATCCCAATGCTAACCTACTTTGCTCCTAAGATCAGTAACAGCAATGATCTGGTTATAAGAAGGCCTGTCTGGATGCAGGAATTCAGGCCGGAGAATGTTAATCCCCTGGATGTTACCAGACAACCGGAAAGGTCAAGAAAGTGGGCTGAGGAAGCACCTGTTTCGGCTGAGGATTCCGGTGAGGGTTCCGGTGATTCAGGTGAGGATAATCGGGAGAATGAGCAGCAGGAGCGTAAAACAGCAGGAAAAGAGATGAAAAGCGGGAAGAAAACTCAGGAACGCACTGAAGATGAGGAGGATGAAGAAGATGACGACGATCAGGAATAAGGAAGGCGCCTTCGGAACCTATGAGGCAATCTGCCTTACCTCAACATTGATGATAACTAAAATCTTCTATACCAGTATAGCCATAATCATTGACATTGAAGGAACATCGGGCTGGATTGGCACCATTATCTCCTGTATGACAAGTCTGGTTTTGTTTTCCTTGATATATCTGTTGATGAAACGCTTTCCCAATAAGGATATAACACAGATATTTGAAGCAGTATTGGGCCGGTTTGCCGGAAAGGTGCTTACTCTGGTATTTGCAGCATACCTATTATTTTACGCTGCTTCAAGTCTCAGGGAGTTTATAGAAATGATAAAGGCGTATAACCTTCCTTATACTCCGCCCAGCATATTGATCTTCGGCTTTATAGCGGTGTGTGCCATAGTGGCTTATTATGGACTGGAAGGAATTGCCCGCATATCGGGTATATTTTTTATCCCGGTCATTACCGCACTTTTTATTATCCTCCTGCTGGCAAGTCCCAATTATGATATTGATTACATGAAGCCATATCTGGGATACGGATTAAAAGAGACAGTATTTACAGGCCTGCTGCGGTGTTCGGCATATGACGAAGTGATTATACTGGCTTTTATAATAAATTCCATACATGGGCTGAAAACCTTTAAAAGGGCCGGATATGCCAGTATAATCATATCCGGTATTACATTTAGTACCAACATACTTTGTAATGTACTGGCATTCACATATACCGGAGGAAGAGAAAACCTGTCCGGACTTTTTGAATTATCCAGGGCTATTTATTTCAGCAGATTTGTACAGAGGCTGGAATCCATCTTCCTGTTTGCATGGGTTATTTCCTCTCTTGTAACAGTGTCAATAGCTTTTTATTTGTCCATAAACATATATACCAAGGCATTCAGGATTCCCGGACACAGGCCGTTGATATTTCCCTTCAGTTTTTTATTGTTTATGGTGGCTCTTATTCCAAAGAATATGTCCCAGGTGGTTCAGGTAAATATTCATTTTATCAGACAGTACAGCTGCTTTTTCATATATCTTGTACCGATATTGATACTTTTCATTGCTGTAATATTCCGAAAAAGAGGTGATATAGCCAATGGTAAAAAGAATTAGTTTATTATTAATAGTCTGCCTGTTTGTCGGAGCTGTTGCGACTGCCTGTTTTGATGCCGTTGAAGTTGATGATGAGGTTTATGCCCTGGTGCTTGGCCTTGATAAGGGAGTAACAAATAAAATAAGGGTTACCATCCAATATCCGACATACAAGAGCTCAGGTGGCGGAAGCGGGGGAGGAGGACAGGAGAAAAACAAGGGAGGAATGGGAGGCTCCAATGAAGCTCCGGGAGCCAATATTCATACCATTGAGGCCCCATCCATTCTGGAGGCCCTTGATATGTACGGAATGGCCATATCAAGACGTGTCTCCCTGATGCATATGAAAAATCTGATATTATCCGAGGACTTCGCCAAGGAAGGTATTCAGCCCTATCTGGCTCCGCTGGCAAGATACAGGCAGGCAAGGAGAGTAGTTAATATAGCGGTGGTAAAAGGGTCCGCTCAGGCTTATATTCAGGACAATACGTCAAATATTGGTGAAAGCTTGTCCAAGGCTATGGAGATGATGTCTGTTCAGGCTGACAACACAAGCTTCTTTCCAAGAGTCACCTTCTATAATTTTTATACTGCACTGCTATCCACCTATGAGCAGGGTTATACAGCGTACAGCGGGATCAATGATTTCAAGCAATTGCCTGCAGAACAGCAAAAAACCGAACCGCCTTTAAACCTTGACAATGGGTATGAGCCGGGGAAAATTCCCAGATCAGGTGTCGCAAAAAGGGAATTTGCCGGTACTGCCGTGTTTAATGGAGATAAAATGATAGGATCTCTGAACTCTGAAGAGACGAGATATTTTCTGATGATTACCGGAAAATTTAAAAGAGGCTTAATAGATATTCAGGACGAAGAAGCCCCGGAGTATGTTATTCCTATGGATTTCCGGCTCAGCAGGAAGCCTGTGGTAAAAGGCTATTTTAAAAAAGGCAGACCTGTTATCAGTGTCGGGCTTGAGCTGGAGGCGGATATAGGCTCAATACAGAGCAGAATAAATTATGAGGACAGGAATAAAATTGAAAAACTGAACGAAAAGGCGGAAAACTACATTCAGGGGAAAATAACACAGGTAATTGGCAAGGTTCAGCACAAGTATAAATCCGATATTTTCGGTTTCGGACAAAAAATGGCAGGCTATTTTCCTACTATAGAGGAGTGGGAAAAATTCAACTGGGTCTCACATTTTCAGGAAGCCGGTATTAATGTAAAAGTTAATGTTAATATCCGAAGAACCGGACTTATGTGGAAATCCTCCAAGGTGTCAGATAAAACGGAATAGTGGTCTGTAAATTGAATAAGGAATAAGAGAAATGTAAGGAACTGGCTATTTGAGGCAGTTTCTAATTAAGGACAAGGCAGGGTGATTCATTTGATTTATATTCTTTCAATTTTTATGCTGATGGCAGGATACTACAGCCTTACCTATGGCGTAAGCCTGTGGAGGGATGACCACAAAAAACTTGGAAGCGTAGGCGTTATACTGATATCAGTCTTTGGCACATTGATCCCATTGGTATTTATGTTTTTAGAGCGGTAATCGATGTTATAATTTATATCCCTATTTTCTTGTAAATGGAAGGAGAGCAGCCTTTGACGGTTTTGAAGGACCTGTTAAAGGTCACGATACTGTTGAAACCGACGGTATAGGCTATAGCAGCTACCGACATGCCTGAATTTATCAAATAATGTTCAGCCTGCTTGATTCTGTATTCATTCAAGTAATGGCTGAAATTTTTTTCTGTAATATCCTTGAATATTCTCGAGAAGTAAAATTCACTGAAGCCCACCGCCCTGGCTACATCCGCCAGGGCGATATCATTCATGTAATTTGCTTCGATATACTTAAAGGCCTCGGACAGCTTATCCAACCCTTGAATTTTTTTCACTGTGTCAGTACTGTTCTGGGGTTTTACTCTATCCATGACATAATTTGAAATAATAGCCAAAATGTCATAAAGCCTGGCACTTAAAAAAAGCTGATAACCAAAGGCCTTTTTATTGTAGCTTTCAATTATGCTTAAAATATGGGTTTTCAGATCAATATAAAATGGCAGTTCCTGCCCTGTTATTCTGATAGTATTGGATATAAGAGGCTTGATAACTGTATTGCTTCCCAGAGCATTGAAGGCAGAAGTCTCAAATTGGATGAAAAACCTTCTGCCATTGTTGTTCAGATTGGAAAAACCGTGTGTATCGCCATTTGCTATGAACAGAATATCTCCCTCGTCAAGAGAAATTTCGCTGTTGTTTACAGTGATGTTAAGTGTGCTTTTTTCAACATAAAGCAGTTCAACGGCAGCATGCCAGTGAACCGGGTAAGTAAAATCGACCTGAGTATTATCTTCCAACCTAAAGGGAAATTCCCTTGAAAATATATCCTTTTCGTGCAGGCCTTCAACAAACATAAATGCGCAGCTCCATACAGTATATCTAAAGTATTTATTCTGAACACAACAAATATAATTCCATATCAAGTATAGCACCTTCCGGTCTAATATTGTATGGGTATATTGATAAAACTGAGCTGCTTTTATATGACAATAACCGAGCAATACGAAACAATGCTGCGGAAGCCTGTAGTTCAGGTCTCCGAAGCACTGTTTTAATGTTGAAAAAATCATGGTATTAATTAATAAATGACAAACCTGGTTTTGATCTGTGGTTTATACCAATTCGAAGCAGCCTCTCAGCACCTTGCTGCCTGTCAGGCTGATACTTCTGGCATCGGGCTGACTTCCGCCCACATAAACCTCAAAGGTTCCGGGCTCCAGTACCGAATCTCCTTCATCGGTGACAAGCAGCATGTCTTCCGCTGTCAAGGTCAGGCTTACTTCTTTTTGCTCTCCGGGATTGAGATTTACTTTCCGGACACCTCTGAGCTGCCATCTTGGGGCGGCACAGCTGGTCTCAACATCCTTCAGGTACAGCTGCACGACTTCCCCGGCTTCCATACTGCCTGTATTTTTAACTTTGGCAGTACAGGTAATACTTTCTCCCGGCTTGATCCTGTCCGAGGACAGGGCTAAATCACTGAACTCGAAGCTGGTATAGCCAAGACCATAGCCAAATGGGTAAAGTGCTTCATTTTCCATGTACTTATAAGTTCTGTTCTTCATGGAGTAGTCACGGAAATCAGGGAGCTCTTCGGTTGTTCTGTAGAATGTTACAGGCAGCCTGCCGCATGGACTGAATTCCCCAAAAAGCATTCCGGCAACAGCCCTTCCTCCTTGAGCGCCGGGATACCATGCCTGAACGATGGCAGGTACATTTTTATCGGCCCAGGTGACGGACAGGGCACTTCCCGACAGCAATACAAGTATTACCGGTTTGCCGGCTGCCGTTACCGCCTCCAGAAGCTGCTGCTGCAGCCCGGGAAGGCTCAGGTCGAATTTGTCGCCTGCACCGTATTCGTTTCCGGCATCACCTTCTTCTCCTTCAATGGTTGCGTCGAGTCCGAGACAGAGTACGACAACATCTGATTTCTCGGCTGCAGCCACTGCTTCGGCGATTCTGTCGTTTGGCATAGCCAGACCTTCAACCTTATCCCTGTACAGATGACAGCCCTGAGAATAATTTATTCTGACAGTGCCGGGCAGTATTTCGCGGATACCGTCCAGTACGGTGATATACCGGGATGGAGTTCCGAAATAGTTGCCCATGAGAGCATCCCTGCTATCGGCATTGGGACCGATGACTGCTATGGACTTCAGGCCATCCTTTTTAAGAGGGAGCACGCCGTCATTTTTCAAAAGCACCAGAGATTCTTTTGAAGCCTTAAGTGCAAGAGCCCTGTGCTCTTCGCAGTCAACAACCTCATAGGGGGTATCTGCAAAAGGAACATTTTCATCCCTATCAAACATACCCAGCTTCATACGGGTCATCATCAGGCGGGTAACAGATTCATTTATTTTCTCTTCGGAAATGAGACCTTCACGGTATGCAATCATAAGATTCAGATACATAGTTCCGCAGTTGGTGTCACAGCCGTTGTTGACCGCAAGTGCAGCTGATTCGGGAGCTGTTTTCGTGACCATGTGATGTTCATGGAAGTCCTTGATTGCCCAACAGTCCGAGGTCACATGTCCCTTGAAGCCCCAGTCGTCCCTGAGAATGTCCTTGAGCAGGGTTTTACTTCCGCAGCAGGGCTCTCCGTTGGTTCTGTTATAGGCACCCATTACAGCTTCAACCTTTGCATCCTGCACCAGTTTTTTGAAGGCGGGCAGATAGGTTTCATACATATCTTTCTTTGAGGCTACGGCGTTGAAGCTGTGGCGCTCACCCTCGGGGCCGCTGTGTACCGCAAAGTGCTTGGCGCAGGCCGCGGCCTTCAGATATTTGCTGTCGCTGCCCTGAAGGCCCTCAACAAATTTAGTGCCCAGCAGGGCTGTGAGATACGGGTCCTCGCCGTAGGTTTCGTGGCCGCGGCCCCAGCGTGGATCTCTGAAGATGTTGATGTTTGGTGACCAGAAGGTCAGGCCCTTGTATATGTCATGGTCATCTCTTCTCTGGAATTCATGGTACTTTGCTCTTCCCTCGGTGGAAATAACGCCGGAGATCTCGAGGATCAGATCTTCGTCAAAAGTTGCAGCCATGCCGATTGCCTGGGGAAAAACAGTTGCTGTTCCGGCCCTGGCAACTCCATGCAGTGCCTCGTTCCACCAATTGTAGGAGGGTATTCCCAGACGGGGTATTGCAGGAGAATTGAAGAGCATCTGGGTTGTTTTTTCCTCAAGAGTCATCCTGGATACCAGATCCTTGACACGTTCCTCAAAACTTAAACTTTCATCCAGGTAAGCGGGTTTTTCGTAAGTCATATGAACCTCCATGAGAGGCTGTTCAAAAATAGACAAATTATATTCATGTTAAAAATATTGTAATAGAGCTTCCCATTTATTAAAGTTGTACTCGCGCTCTATAATTAATATTAGTAGATGTATTATCGTTGTCTAATTTTGAAACAGCACTCGTAAATCTTAATATTTTATACTTTTATTTCTACATTATTCACTAATTAATAATATATCCCAGTTATTTATATATGGCATTTCATTTTTTGCCCAATATTAATCATTTTATGCTGTAGGCTTACTCAAAGCTCATCATGCCGGGAAATTGACAGACGTCAATTTGAGCAGCACTCGAGACCCGGATGGTCGAGTTGCAGCGACGGCTGAGAGGTACTTTGAGTAAGCCATACTGTTTCAGGCAAGTTCTTCCGGGGCAATCCATTGGCCCATACCGGCCGGGAGTACTGCTTTTAGTAATAATATATTTATTATTGATTTTTTCAAATACAAAAGCCGGTTCAAATATTGTTGCAGTATATGGTTAAAATATGTGTATCGGAAAAATACTGCTGTAGAAATGAAAAAGGATGGGAGGTGCAATAGTGAAGGAAAGTGATTTTGCGCATTTATTGGGCTGTTTGGAAATTATACGTGATATGTATGAACATATAAGGTTTGTGGATCCTGTAAATTCAAACGTGATAAACGTGAATGAGAAGAACGAGCCAGATACAAAAACTGAAAGAATAAAATGTTACACCTACTGGGGAAGCACCTCCGCGTGTAAAAATTGTATTTCCATGCGTGCTTATATTGAAAATAAATCCTTTGTAAAAATAGAATACACCCCGGACAAAATTGTGATGACAACTGCCGTTCCGGTGGAGTTGAAGGAAGGACGGGTAGTGGTTGAACTCCTGAAAGATGCTACCGACAGTCTGATTTTTGAAAACAGGTTGAACGGTGACATAACAGAACTTCTTATAATGATAGACAATATCAATAATCTGGCTGTAAGAGACGCACTGACAGGGATTTATAACAGAAGGTATATAAACGAGAAACTCCCTATAGAGCTCATGTCATCCATAATCAATAAAAAATTGTTGTCTGTAATAATGATTGATATTGATCACTACAAAAAAGTTAATGATACCTATGGACATCTGGTAGGGGATACGGTATTGAAGACTCTGGCTGAAATTATCCAGTCATGTATCAGAAGGGATACGGACTGGCTTGCCCGGTATGGCGGAGAGGAATTTTTCGTGTGTCTGCCCGGAGCACCCCTCCGGATGACTGTTGAAATTGCCGAAAACATGAGAAAGGCCATCGAAACCAGGGTAATTGTGAGCGGAAATCGTGAAATAAGGGTAACTGCCAGCTTTGGGGTGAGTTGTAATATATACTCCAAAGACAATAATTATGAAGATGTCATAGAGGAAGCCGATAAAAAGCTCTATTTGGCCAAACGGAATGGAAGGAACAGGGTGGAATGGTGATTATGTTTTATTATTTAAATATTTGTGTTATTATTTATACTGTTACCAAAGTCAATTACGGTTTAAAGCCTTCACCTTCCAGGCGGATTATGCTTTCAAGCTGGCTTTGAACGCAGTTTGGGTCGAATTTGCTTTTGACTTCAGGGGCTTTAGCCTCAAACCCAAACTACCGGCTTTCAGCCGATAGTAATTGACTTTTAAAATACATGTAAATTATATAAGCTTACGATATATGGAAATGAGAATGAGACAATGGTTAAAAACGTTAAAATATACTTACTATATACTGTTACTTCACTTTTTTGGTTTTCTACATACATATATTCACCGGTATTGCCGACTTATATAAAGTCACTGGGGGCGTCATACTTTATGGTAGGGCTTATATTAGGCTGCTACGGAGTGGGTCAGCTGGTGCTCAGAGTGCCTATCGGCATTATATCCGACCGGCTGGGGAAAAGAAGAATATTTATAAGCCTCGGACTTTTTTCACTGGTCATATCTTCTGCAGGCTTGTATTTATTTGATCAGCCCATGCTTATTTTGGTTTTCAGAACCTTTTCAGGAGTTGCTTCTGCGTTCTGGGTCATATTTACCGTACTTTATTCCAGCTATTTTGATGAAAGTGAGGCAACCAAGGTGGTCGGGATATTAAATGCCTTTTGCAACGGAGGGATATTGCTCGGACTGATTTCAGGAGGATTCATCGTTGATGGCTTCGGTGTCAGGGCTACATTTTTTGTGTCCCTGATAATTGCTGTTACTGGCTTTGTCTTAAGCTTCGGTATTTCAGAAAAAAAGCTGGAACGAAAACCGGCTGAGGTCAAAGAACTTCTCATGGTAGTCCGTGAAGGCAATTTCCAAACGGTTGCGGTAATCGGTGTAATCTGCCAGTTTGTATCCTTTGCAACAATATACGGTTTCACTCCGGTGGTGGCAAAAAATCTGGGGGCTTCGGAGTTTCAGATTGCCATGCTTACGGCCCTGTCAGCAGTTCCGAGCGTCATTGGGTCTGCACTCAGCGGTTCCTTCTTTGCCGGAAAGCTTGGGGAACGCAGAACCATAATCTACGGTCTGTTAATTTCAGCACTTTCCTGCTGCATAATACCTTATTCGCATAATCTGGCGGTGCTCTCTGTTGCTCAGCTTTTGGGCGGTTTTGGCACAGGTACGGTATTTCCGCTGCTTATGGGACTCAGTATACAGAATGTACCCGGTGACAAACGGGCGACAGCTATGGGTATTTTCCAGGCAATATACGGTCTGGGCATGTTTATGGGGCCAACCGTTGTCGGAGCACTGGCAGACGGAATCGGTATAAGGTGGGGATTCATTACCATAGGCGCAGTGGCCCTGGCAGGAATTTTTGTGGCAATGCACTACAAACAGGAGAAAAGCTGTTCAGTAAAAAAAGCGGGCAGCAGCCTGAACGTCAAATAATTTATATACTATAATATACATTCCCCACATATAAGGAGATCCTATGAAACAAAAGAAAAAAGCAGGAATAGCCCTGCTGTGCAACCAAATGATTTTGATGGCAATGATATTGTCCTCTACGGGACTTGCCCTGCCAAGGCTGAAAGAGGAAATCGGTTTGACCTCCGTGCAGCAGGGGGGCCTGGTAAGTATCCAGTATTTCGGTTTTACGGTAGCCGTACTCCTGGGCGGAACATTGCTGGACAAATTCGGGAAGCTTAAAATTCTAAGTCTGTCATTCGTAATACTGGGCTTTGCGGCATTTTTATTCGGAGCGGCGTCGCAATATTGGATGACTGTCCTTGGAGTGCTGCTTATCGGCGGCTTTGGAAGTATCATCCAGAACGCCATCATATCTCTGGGTACAGGTTATGATAAACATAACGCTGAAAAAAATAATGCATTTATAAATATGTTTTTTACGGTGGGTGCCGTATTGACTCCCGTACTGCTTTTAATTCTTATGCTTTTGTTCAATAAGTGGAGATTTGCATATTATGTGGTGGGAGGCCTGTGCCTGCTGGCAGCACTCATAACTTCAGGCTACAGGGATGAAAAAACAGGCAGTGAATTATCTTTAAAAGATAATTTCTCAATATATGTTAAGGCCCTGAAAACACCTGCATATTTGATAGCACCTTTTGCACTGCTTCTTTATCTCGGTGCCGAAATAGGCATTTGGAGCTTCGCACCGGTGTTTTTTGAAAACCAGGGCTATGGAAAGATTTCCGGAATACTGGCAAGTATCCTTATATGGCTTTCAATGTTTGCAGGAAGGTCTCTCTCGGTAAGACTGCTGAAAAAATATAATATGTCCCGGATTCTTATAACTCACGGAATTCTGGCTGTCATAGCATTAACCTGTGTTATTTTCTCCGGTCAGACGGCATCCATAATATGGATAGGCATATCAGGTTTTGCATGTGCACCCTTCTACCCGCTGCTGGTAACCTGGATGACACAGATAACAGGCGAAAAAAGCAGCAGTGCCCTGGCCCTGGCAATGGCCTTCGGTTCTATGGGGGCTGTACTTGCCGGATGGATTTCAGGTATGGTGGTTGACACCTGGGGGGCCAGATATATCACGGCAGTACCGGCACTTTCGATAGCGCTGGTAGTTGTATTGCTGGCAGTATTCAAAAACAAAAAGGCGGCACAATAGCCGGCGTGAGGCGTGTTATACATTGTCAATAGAGGGCATAGTCATTTAATTAAATGAGGCAATGGAAATACATTAGTTACTATACATAGTATTTACATGTATTTCCATTGTTTTTTGATGTTAAAATGTTAAATAAATAAATCAAATAAATGTATTGACTTAATTGGTAAACAACGGTATAGTATTATCAATATATATTAAACTTATCGTAATACTAGGAATTAAAATAGGAGGTGGCCATATGAGCCGAAATTTAAGTTTTGATACTTTACAGGTACATGCAGGGCAGGAAGTGGATCCAACAACCAGATCCAGGGCTGTTCCCATTTACCAGAC
>JAEVZU010000121.1 GCA_023392075.1 Bacillota bacterium
TATCATAAATTTATAAGTGAGAGAATTTTATGATACTTCATTATAGTACTTGTTAAGGGTTATGCATACTTGGCACATGCTTCGGTCGATTTACTATGCAAGTAAAGAATCTGCCTGTGCCTCGCCAGCAAATACGGCAGTTGCTTTTAACCGTGCAACCATTGTCCCAAAGCTGTACTCGCGTACATATAAATCCTTTATATTGAGGTATCATAAATTTAACATTTTAGAAAGTATATTATGATACTTGTTAAGGGTTATGAGTACTTGGCACATGCTTCGGTCGATTTACTATGCAAGCAAAGCATCTGCCTACGTCTCACTAACAAATACGGCAGTTGCTTTTAACCGTACAACCATTGTCCCAAAGCTGTACTCACGTACCAAATAAATCCTTTATATTGAGGTATCATAAATTTAACATTTTAGAAAATGTATTATGATACTTGTTAAGGGCTATGCGTACTTGGCACATGCTTCGGTCGATTTACTATGCAAGCAAAGCAGCAGCTCGTATTTGTAGAGCTCGCTGCAGGAGTGCAGTAGTAGCCCGGCAAGCCACATCCACTAATTATTAAGTAAAAAGCAGCATAAATTTAACAACTAAATATTAAAATTAAAATAAAATCTGGTATATTCCGACTGCCAACAGGAGCAGTCCCGATAGAATTGTTGCCTGATCACCCAGGAATTTTGCCGCCCATCGTCTTCCTATCACCGCTCCGAGAGAAATTGTTGTAAGGCTGAATATTATTACTGCTGTTGTAAGAACTGCAATATTTACCCCGGTCATTCCCGCACCGAATCCGGTTCCAAGGCAGTTCACAGCCAGTGCTGTGCCTAATAATATTGATTCCTTCAGAGAAATATCTCCCGAGTAATCCTTGTCGGCGATGCCGGGGTCGTCCATTACATTCCTCAGTTCTACGATATACTGGTTTCCGTTCTGATACTTATTTCCGGTGTTCTTTTTATTTTTTATCAAATGGCCGATTATTGTATACAAACCCATTATACCTACTATGGAACCACCTATGATATTTCCCGTATAGCTTGGTATGTAATTCGCCAGTGCACTGCCCAGCAGGCTTGAAAGTAAAGTCGCTATACCTGAAAATAAGGCAATTGCAAGATTTGATCTGAATGGGACATTAATTTTTCGGGCTCCGTAAGCAAGGCCGATAACCATATTATCAAGATTTGGTGCTAAACATAGTAAAAATATCGATAAAAAATAAACCACGTAAAAATCACCTCACTGGTCAGTATATTGACATTATGAGGTGATAGTGTCTGTCCGGGGAAAAATGCTGCTATATGATTGATATATGGACAATACCCGCCTTTTATTTTTTTTCGGCAGTTTTCCCGGTGTCTTTGCTGAGGGCCAGAAGTATTTTTTCTGCTACAATTTTCCGGGCGTTTGCTTCACTGGTGAGCTGCAATGCGAATAAACGCAGGGTGGTCTCGTAATCCTCATCCGATAATTGCTCGAGAGTGGCAGATAATTTGTCCGATATGTCAGTGAAGGCTTCGTCCTGAAGCTTTGAGAGCTCTTCAAAAAAATTCTGGTATTTCTGCTCATCGGTAAGATTACTTAAGGAACCGGCTATAAGAGGTATGGGTAAAATGGGCTTCAACATGGACATTATATATAGAGTTACCAGGTGTACCCGGTCATATTTCTTGTTAACGGGGCGTTTGAGATAACCTTCTTTAACGTAGTTGTTGACCATACTCGAGGTTATTACCTTTCCGGAAGCATCGGTATCAAAAAGCTTCAAAAGCCGCTCAAGATATGTGACCACCTGATCCATATAAAGATCTATACCGGGAAATTGGCTCCAGTTCTCGGTTGTAAAAGAACTTAGAGTATGTGAAAAATCTGATAATTCCTGTTTGATTGAATTTATTCTGTTTATTTTCAAACTAAAAACCTCCGAACGATCGTTATGATAAGTATATCATATTAGATCATTTTTACAATCTCGTTAATGAAAGCTCTTGACATTTAAATAATAAACGGGTAACATAGTAATCAAAACTAGATGATGCCTTGATATAATGATAATAAATATCATAGCGGATCGAGTTGTTAAAAATAAATTAATAACAGCTTTTATTAAAGGAAATAATAAATATACATAAAAAGAATTGCAGAAACGGAAGGTGATTGCATGCTGGAGTTAAGTAACAGGAATATTACAATATGGGGGGATTCAATTTTAAAAGGGGTAGTACTGGATGAGCAGGACGGTAAATACAAGGTCTTGAAAAACAGCAGTGTAAACAGTTTTGCTGAAATAACCGGCTGCGCCCTGAAGAACAATGCATATTTTGGGATGACTTCAACCAAAGCACTCAATAGGATAGCAAATTCCATGGACAAACAGCCTATTGATAATAATGATATTGTTATACTGGAATTTGGGGGGAATGACTGTGACTTCAACTGGTCAGAGGTTTCAAGATCACCTGAAGACGAACATCTGCCAAGGACAACCATAGCTGCATTTAAAAATTCACTTCAGAATATGATAACCCTCTTCAAAGAAAAGGGTGTAAATCCGATCTTGATGAACCTGCCTCCGCTGGAGCCCGAAAAATATTTTAACTGGCTTTCCAGAGGATTAAACAAGGATAATATTCTCCGCTGGCTTGGAGATGTTGCCAAAATATACCGCTGGCAGGAAGCTTACAACAATGCTGTAGAGTGGGCGGCACTGCAAAACGGCTGCAGGCTCATAAATGTACGGGAAGGTTTTTTAATAAGCAAAAACTACAGTTCTCATTTTTGTGCTGATGGGATACATCCAAACGAAAAAGGGCACATAAAAATATTGGAATCTCTCCTCAATTTTGCATTTTAATGAAATCCAGGCACCGGGCCGGCAGTTTGTTAAAAACAGCCAGTATCCCGGTGCCTGAGATTTTACCCTTATTTATTGAACTTCAAGTTCTGCCAGCCTGGCTTCAATATCCTCTTTTGTCACGGTCGACAGATAATTTATTTTATATTTTTGAGCATTCCTGAGCATTTCTATACTTTTTTCCCGGTCACCCAGCTTTTGCAATACCAGTGCATAATCATAAAAGGCTTCAGGAAATTTGGGATTCAGCGCCATAAGCTTATTGAAAATCTCCACGGCCTTTTCCTGTTCTCCCATCAGATAATAGGTTTGTCCCAGGTTATCAAGTATGACAGTTCCGGTACTGTTATAATTTTGGGCTTCCAGGTTAAATGCCAGCGCCTTTTCAAGATCCCCTTTCAAATTGTAAAGATAGCCAAGGCTTCCGTAAACATTGGTAGTTTTATAGTTTGGTATGACATTTTCAAGTGTTTCTATGGCCTCGTCAAGTTTTCCCTGTTTCCAAAGACCTAAAGCATAGTTGGACTTTATGTTATAAATCTCATTGTTTTTTATTTTTGGCGATCTTAACTGGTCCTCAAATACTTTCATGGCTTCTTCCAGTCTGCTGTTCTTTAAGAGCAGATATCCATAGGTGGTAACTGTGGTTGCCCTGGCAGCTCCAGTATTATAAGCCATTTGCATCCATTTGATGGTTTCCTCCGCATTATCGGCGGTATATGCTCTATTAGCTTTCAAGATGTAATATGTGCTCTTGATTTTTCCGAATAACATGTTTCCTCCATACCGTAACCTGCATTTTAATGCTTTTTGATTTTAATTATATCAAATGATGTCCAAATGTACAGGTATTTTGATATAACGAGACAGAGGCCACCGATGGTGACCTCCACTTTATCCTGCAAAAATCTTCCTCACCGGCAATATACGTTTTAGGTGTTACAGGCCACTAGTTGAAACACAAAGAGAAAGTAAATTTTTCTGCAGCCGAAAAAATTTATATGAACATATGTGCTATAATAGGGAGTGGCCGCAAGCTTATATAATTATGATGGAATTTAAAAGAATTATACCCTCTATTGACAATGTACAATACACTGTCAATAGAGGGTAAAATCGGCTGGTACTCAAATAATGGATGAGGTGGATTTCTCAAAATGGAATATGATATTCATATAAAAAACGCAGTATTGCATATTTTGGACACAAGTATCAATGTCCCGGTATTTTCAAACAGTGAATTGGAACTTGATGGTGAGATTTCGGAATTCCTTGAAAAGCATATAGCAAAAATATTGGACGATGCAAATTTAAAAAGGGCACAATTTATTGGTGAAGTTAATTCGGCAAGAGATATTTGTGCAGCTGTTAAAAACGATGAGGGCTGCTTTCTGGAAGCCAGTAATGCATTAGGTGGCATGATATTTGACCTGATGCTAAAAAATGTTGATATTACTCCGGCAGACCTGATATGCTGCCTGTTTTACATAAATAATGAACAATACCTGGGTATTTTGAAATTAAATTATAAAACAGGCTATACCCATTATGTAAATCAGTTGGAGGAGGGAGCAAGCAATTCCATAATCAGGCATAAAACTTTACTTCCTTCTGATGGACAAAAAGTGGAGGAAGCTGTTTTAATAAGCATGGAAACAGGTCAGTTGAAATTATTGGAGAAACTTTTTGAAATAAACGGAGCAAAGGAATTTTATCTGTCCCAATATATATTCAATTGCTCCACAGATTTATCCGATAACCAAAAGCTTAAAATAATAGATAAAGTAACACAAAAGATCAATAAGAAGTATTATGATGAAGATTTTGACAAGGTTGCAAAACTTAAAAAGGTGGTTTCGGACAGTCTCGAAGAAAACAAGGAAATAAGAGTGGAAGCCATTGCGGAAGAAATATTTGAAACAAATCTGGCAGTGAGGGAAGAATATATTCAGGAGATCCAGAAAGCAGGGCTCAAAGATGAAACCATTGAGATACCTGAAAAAATTGCGGAGAAGAAATTTAAAACGCATAAAATTAAAACAGATACCGGGATAGAAATAAACTTCCCCCTGAGCTATTATGATGACCGGGATATGATCGAGTTCTTTAACAACCCTGATGGCTCAATTTCCATAATAATAAAGAACGTGAGTAAAATTACCAATAAATGATGCCTCACTTCCTATGTTTCTCAATCAGATTTGAAGAAATAAAGGAGGGCAGATATTTTTTCCATATAGGCTCTTCTTCGGTGAATTTATAATTTGATATTTTATTATACAGCCATGCTCTGTCAAAGGATAAACCCTTTAAAGGAATATTTAAATGATTTATATTCTTTTTAAGAAGATTTGAACCATCTGAATACACAGAATAGGGTATGCCGGAGGCCGCCAGTAATGTAGGTGAAATATCAAGGAAGGAGGCCACTGACGAGCTTTCAATGTGTTTCCGTCTATCAGGTGTAATAACAAACAACGGAACAAACTCAAAGTATTTGTCCCCATCAATAAAGGAAGCCTGTGCAAAATCCTCCGAATTTATGTTTGGAGTGTGATCCCCGTAAATTATTATATAACTGTTGGGGAACTTCTTCTGGACGGCAGTTACATAATCCTTTATGGATTCATCTACATAACTGAAGGAATTAAAGTAGTTTTTAACTATTTCGTTTTCGATATCATCATAAAGTGGATTATTATAGTACTTCCTTGCACTTTCAAAAGGACCGTGGCTGGTCATGGTGATAACATATGAAACAAAGGGTTCCTTAGCTTTTTTCATCTTGTCATAAGCAAACGAAAATACTTTATCATCCGGAGCACCCCAGCCTTCATCTTCATAGTGCATGGAGCTTATGTCAAAAAATTTCTTAAAGCCCATTTTTGAAAGGGCAATATTTCTGTTATAAAAAGTTCCAACATTACCATGGAAGGCCATGGTATCATAAGACGCCTTGGCAAGTTTTGAAACAAAAGAGTTGGGATAACCGTAGGAGGTAAGCTTTATGGCAGGAAAGGAATCCAGCGGTTCCACACTGTTTATAACCGAAAACTCGGTGTCGGAGGTACCCCCGCCCTGGTGGTAGCTTAAAGTATATGGATAATATATACTGTTTGCTGTCAATGAATTCAAGTAGGGCATGACATAAGAATCCCCGTACTTTTGCCTGACTATATTGGCATCCATGGATTCAACCTGAATTATTATAAAATTAGGGCTTTTAGAGTTTATGAATGGCTTTTTAGGATCCTTTTGCACACCAACAATGTCACTGTTGGCTTGTTTCCTTCCGTAGTGAAGCTGCTCAATCAGCTTTGTTTCGCTGTTGTTTTTAATAATGTTGACCGCACTGTTTACAAGTGTGCCATACCTTTCTACAATTTCGGTTTCTCCGGTGTATCTGTCATCCATAAACTGTACAATGGACTTCTGAGCATAGAAGTTATTAGTCTCCAAAATTAAAAGAATTATAAGAGAAGCAAGAAGTAAAGCATACTTTATAAACGGCAGCGAGAACTTTTTGACATCCTTTTTAAAGTATCTGAAAAAAATATACAAAGCCAGGGGTGCATCAATAAAGACTACCAGCAGCTGCATGCTTTTGGGATTTGCCAGATGCGTGGCTGAAATCAGGGCTTCCTTGAAGAGTGAAATCCACTGCAGAAAGTGAAGGTAGCTGTGGTAATAAAGGAAATAAGATATATTTGTAAAGCAATATATCGCCTGTGCAACCATTATGATCAGGAAAAGGTATCTTGATTTGAAACTGAATACAATCGTAAATATAATAATACTGCACAGCAAAGTAAACCAGAATTTATAAATAAATACTTCCCTGGTAGCCTGCGGTATCAGAAAATAGTCGTATAAGCTGAGCTTTACAGTATTCATAAAGATAAAGAGAACAATTATAGCAAATGCATTTCTATAAGGTTTATCTTTAAAAGAATTCTTAACTTTACGGAAGTTTTCAACAAAAAGATTCTTAAGCATTACCTTGCGAGTGTTCCTTTCTCATTAACATACAAACTAAGCTCCATTTACCCGGGACTTAAGGGCTTGAGACAGCGGGTGCGGAATACATATTCTTTATTTTACTTCATTTTTGCCATAATTCCCATAGTATTTTTGAAAGATTGTTTTATAAATGGTCTGTTATAATCTGTTACGTATTTTCCGGATATATTTTCGTCCGGTATGGGAATGATCTTGAATACAGGTCTGTTATTAACATAGTACTTGTCCACCCAGGTGGGGACATAATCCACACTTTTTATTGTAATGCCGTTTAATGCATCCTTCTCCAGCTTGAGATTTACAATTATCCCATCTTCGGTATAAATCTTATTTGGCCTGTTGGTCTTATCTACACGTCTGTAGCCTGAAATAAAATTTCCCATGGAATAGATTATAAATTTATCTTTTCCATTTACTTTTACGATTTCAGACTTTTGAATAACATGGGGATGCGAGCCGAGAATAATATCCGCCCCCCAGGAAAGCATTTTTTTAGCCAGGGCAGTCTGTGAAGTATTCGGTGTTCTCTGATACTCTGTTCCCCAATGGACAATAACTATTACCGCATCCGCTTTTTCCGCTTTGGCTGCCTTGATATCCCTTTGTATCTGCAATTCATTTATGGGACTCAGGTAGGTGGCTTTTTGCGCTGCACTCAGTTTTTTGTCGAGACCGTTATACATTCCGGAGTAAGCCAGTATTCCCAATTTTATGCCGTTAATGTCCTTGATTACATATTTATTCTTCCCATTTGTTGAATTGCCTATATTCAGCATTTTATTTTTATTTATCATTTGAATTGTACGGGTTAGGCCACTGATTCCTTTATCCAGGCAATGATTATTGGCTGTCGACAATATATCAAAACCGGCTCCGGCTAGCGCGGGCAATATAGCATCAGGCGTATTGAAGCTTGGATAGCTTGTATAGCCTGTTTTCGGTCCGGCTGTCACAGTTTCGAAATTACCGATGGTAAGATCCGCCTTGGTCAGATAGGGTTTGACATATTCCAGAAAGCCGGTGAAATCATATGTACCGGTTTTAGGTGAGTAAGCATTGTTCAGGTTGCTCTGATGTGCCATTATATCTCCAACCGCTGAAATAGTTACAGAGGCCGGAGCCGGATCTGGTACCGGTTTGTCGTCAGGAGTTGCCGAAGCCTCATTTTCCGGTACGGAGGTATTTTCGGATGGGGGTTTGCCGGAATTTTGTTCCTGATTTTCTTCAGCAGCAGCAGGTAATTTTACAGGGGTTTGTACAGAGGGCTGGGCTGTAGATGGAACTTCTGTGTCAATTGAAGATTCAGCCGATGTAACGGCGGCAGTAACAGTTGAGGTATTAGCTGCCGTGTCCGCTGATACTTGAGCCGGTGTATCCGGTGATGCCGCAGCTGTTGTGTCGGATGATTTGGCCGACACTGTTTCACCGGATAAAATTCCAAATGTATTCATATCGCCCAAGGCATTAATAATAAATGTACTCCCCAGCATAATACAACACATTATACTTAAAACAATAAAAGTATACTTAAAAAGACGTATTTTTGTATTCATTTATTATGTACCTTCCTGAAAAACAAAAAAATATATAAATTTATAAAATTAACGCGTTGTGCTAATTAATCAACAATAAGACTATATCATAAATTGGTATTTAATTGTTATAAATTAAGCAAATAACATTTAAATAATTTTAGAGAAACAATTTTGAGGACTTATTTTTATTGTATTTTGGTTTAAAATTGTGATAGATTGGTATTAATAAAATGATTGGAATTATGAAAAGTTAACTGGTTATGGAGGTTTTTATATATGAAGGATATTAACAGAGCAATTCTAATTGTATTGGACAGCGTAGGAGTTGGTGAACTTCCGGATGCACCGGATTACGGTGATACGGGAAGCAACACTCTGGGAAATATAGTGAAAAGCAGCGGCGGAATAAGACTGCCGAATATGACAAATATGGGCTTGGGGAAAATTGACGGAATTGATTATCTTCCGGTACCCGGTGATATATCCGGAAGCTTTGGAAGAATGGCAGAGGTGTCAAAAGGCAAAGACACTATTACCGGACACTGGGAGATTGCAGGGATACAGCTGGAGTACCCGTTTCCCACATATCCCAACGGTTTCTCAAGGGAAATCCTTGAAAAATTTGAACAGCTGTCAGGAAGGGGCATTTTAGGAAATTGCGTGGCATCGGGCACCGAGATAATCAAAGAATACGGCGAAGAACATATGAGGACAGGAAAACTTATTGTGTACACCTCAGCCGACAGTGTATTCCAGATAGCAGCCCATGAAGAGATTGTTCCCCTGGAGGAGTTTTACAGGGTCTGCCGGATTGCGAGAGATATGCTGCAGGGAGAAAACATGGTAGGCCGTGTTATTGCCCGTCCCTTTACCGGCATGCCGGGCAGTTTTTCACGTACGGTAAACAGAAGGGATTTCTCGGCTGAACCCACAGCGGATACTATCCTTGACAAGCTGCAGCAAAAAGGGCTTGATGTGATTGCAGTAGGAAAAATAGAGGATATTTTTTCGGGAAAAGGTATCACACTGGCTGAACACACCAAGAGCAACATGAATGGTGTCGACATCACTTTAAAATATATGAAGGAAGACAATAAGGGAATAATTTTCACAAACCTTGTTGATTTCGATATGGTTTTTGGGCATAGAAACAATGTGGAGGGATACAGGCAGGCTTTGGAGGAGTTTGATGCACGGCTTCCTGAAATAGTCGCCGCTATGAGAGAGGGGGACCTGTTGATAATAACCGCCGATCATGGCTGTGATCCCACAACTCCCAGTACCGACCACTCCAGAGAACACGTCCCGCTGCTTGTATATGGCAGGAACATAAAGCAGGATGTAAATCTGGGAACCAGAAAAACTTTTGCCGACCTTGCCAGCACAATTGCCGAAACTTTCGGAATTGAAAATGATTTTCCCGGCGAGAGTTTCTACGGCATGATAGCAAAATAGCCGGCGAGATTTTGACAATGGCCTGTGGTTGCCGGAATATGAATAATTAAAAGTTTGCTAATAGTATTTTTATATATTATCATTATAAATGGTGTAGTATGTATTTCACAAAATTAACCTGGACAAACACGATAGATTAATTTTGAAGAAACCTTAAAATTGAATATGCGGATGCAGATATCGGAAGCAGGTTTAAGTCCTGCACGGTCCCGCCGCTGTATTGGAGGAATTCTCCGGAATGTGCCACTGGTCAATGACCGGGAAGGTTTGGAGAGTGATGATGCCTGAGTCAGAATACTTGTCTGTATCCGGGAGTGGTTCGGTCCATTTCCTGGCACTACAACTCTACGAGAGATAGAGGGGATGTGTAATACCTGATAATTTTATTAAAGTAATTTACGCCCCCTGGACACTCTGTGTTTATGGGGGTTTTTAATTTTTGCCGGCAGAATGGATCGACCAGCCAACGCTGCGAGTTAATGAATAAATGGAGGAAAAAGAAAAATGAAGTCAAAAATACTTTCACTATTAATGGTTATTGTTTTAACATCGGGGCTGTTTGCAGGCTGCGGCCAGCAAGCCGGCATTTCTGAAAGCTCAGCAGTTGATACTGCCGCCCAATCCGCACCAGTATCAACTGCGTCGGACGGGAGCGCTGCAATAGATTCAAAGGCTGCCATATATCCTTTAACCTTGAAGGATGCCAATGATACATCAGTTATAATAAAAGCAAAGCCTGTCAAGATTGCAGTTTTCCCCCTGGGAGTCTGTGAAATGCTGATTTCAATGGCAGATAAGAGCCAGATAGCATCAATGACGTATTATGTGGATGACCCGGGAGTATCAAACGTCATTGATGCTGCCAGGGGATTAGGGCAAAGAGTTGATTTCAATGCCGAAAAGATACTTGCTTTGCAGCCTGATCTGGTTTTGGCTGATGCCTGGTCGGATGCAAATATCATAAAACAGCTGAGAGATTCAAATATTAATGTTTTTGTATTAAAAACTCCATCAAATATTGATCAGGAGAAGGAAATGATAAAGCTTTTGGGCAGTATTACCGGTAATGCCGGTAAGGCGGAAGAATTGATAAACTGGATGGATCAAAAGCTTGCTTCTGTTTCTGACAGGCTGTCGGGGCTGAAGGAGGAAGAGAAACTGACCATTATAGATTATAGCGAGATGGGCAGTACAAGCGGAAAAGATACAAATTTTGACGATATAGTTACAAGAGCAGGCCTGATAAACCCTGTGGCAAAAGCAGGTCTGACAGGCTGGCCTCAGCTTTCCAAGGAGATGATAGTTAAATATAATCCCGATATTATAAGTGTTCCCTCGTGGTTTTATGATACAAGCAAGGCAACACCTGAAAGCCTGACGAAATCCATAAGGGAAGATAAAGCTTTAGCGGGTGTGAGAGCTGTAAAAAACAACAAAATAATCTCGGTGCCTTACAACCATTTAAGTACTACATCGCACTATTCCGTATTGGCTGTTGAGGATATGGCCAGAGCCGCATATCCGGACTTGTTTAAATAGATAGGTGGAGGATCAGGTGAAAAGGGCAGGATTAAAAATTGGAATAATACCGGTAATGCTTATGCTATTGCTTGTTGTGATGATAGCAGGTACAGCTGTCGGTGCCGTATACGTACCGTTTTTTGACACCTTCAGGATAATACTTAAAAACCTTGGATTGCTGCCGAATGCAACCTTTGCCGAGGGACAGGAGCCTATAATCTTTCTCGTGAGATTTCCCAGAGTTGCAGTGGCTGCCCTTGCCGGAACGGCCCTTGGTACCTCCGGTGCCGTAATGCAGGGGATGTTCAGAAATCCCATGGCTGATCCGGGAATATTGGGAATATCCAGCGGTGCCGGCCTGGGTGCGGTGCTGTCCATAAAGCTTGGACTTGTAACGGCAGGTATATTTATATTACCGTTGTCTGCATTTACAGGAGCTTTTTTAGCAATAATGGCAATATACATATTGTCCTACCGGAAGGGAAAGGTTCCTGTTCTGACTCTGATACTTTCAGGTATTGCAGTCAGCACTTTTCTAGGAGCAATAACAAATATTGTACTTACCCTGTCCTATGATTATCAGGTCAAGGAATTTTTGTTCTGGTCAACAGGAGGACTTGAAGGCAGAAGGTGGGAACATTTTCAGCTGATTGTCATTCCTGTGCTGGTCAGTGTAGTGCTTATGCACTTGTTTTCCAGGGATCTGAATGTTCTGCTTATGGGTGAGGAGGAGGCCAAATCGGTGGGTCTCAACACGGACAGGCTCAGAACCATATTGCTGGTACTTGTTTCCCTGGCAACTGCAAGCAGTGTATGCGTAACAGGGGCAATAAGCTTTGTAGGCTTGATAGTACCTCACATTATGAGGCTACTTGTCGGGCCTGACCATAAAATACTTCTGCCTGCAAGTTCAATCGGCGGTGCCATATTCCTTGTTGCATGCGATCTGATATCAAGAGTGGTGGCGGTACCTTATGAACTGGGTGTGGGTATAATCACAGCCTTAATCGGAGCACCTTACTTCCTTTATCTGCTTCTTAGATCCAAAAAAGAGGGAGGGGCTCTGATATAATATGGACAATATAATTGAAATAAAAAATCTCAACTATTCAATAAATAACAAAGAAATATTAAAGGATATCAACCTGGATATAAAAGCAGGAGATTTTATAGGTCTGATAGGACCCAATGGAGCAGGTAAAACAACACTGTTAAAATGTATCAACGGTTTAAACAAAGCCAGCGGCAGGATAAAAATCAAGGGCAGTGATATTAATGAATATACCGAAAGGAAGCTGGCAAAAGAGGTTGCTCTTATGCATCAGAACACAACCGTCGGTTTTCCGTTCTCAGCACTTGATATTGTCCTTATGGGGAGGTATCCTTACATTAAGAGGTTTAGAGCCGAGACAAAAGAAGATTACACCATAGCAAGAAGAAATATGGACTATACCCATACCGGCAAGCTTGAAGAAAGCCCTGTGACGGAAATGTCGGGCGGAGAAAGGCAAAGGGTACTGTTTGCAAAAACTCTCACGCAGGAAACAGATATAATCCTGTTGGACGAGCCTACCGCCAGTCTGGATATTACCTATCAGGAGCAGATATTTGAATATTCACGTGATTTGTCATCAATGGGTACAACTATTGTTGCAGCCATACACGATCTGAAAATTGCAGCCAGATACTGCACAAGGCTGGTCTTGATGAATTATGGAGAGATTGTGGCAGACGGTTTGCCTGAGGAAGTGCTTACCTCTGAAAATCTTTCCTGTGTTTACGGCATAAATGCACTGGTTTATAGAAACAGGATAACAGGACTTCTGGATCTCTATATTAACAGGGACACTGCCGGGAAGAAAAACGAGAGGGTGCATGTTATAGGCGGCGGCGGTTCGGCTTCGGGCGTTATGAGACAGTTGTACGAACAGGGTTACCCTGTCACCGCAGGGGTATTTTCGCATGGGGACAGTGATATCGGCTGTGCCGAGGTATTCGGAATAAAATACCTGGCTGAAAAGCCTTTTACCGAAATATCGGATGAAATTCATGCTAAAAATATTTCAAACATCAGGAATTCTGAAATTACAATACTGTGCAATATGCCCTTTGGTTTTCAGAACTTCAGAAACCTTGAAGCTGCTCTGAATGCAAACAAACTGGTGATCATTGAGGATGAACAGCCCGGGATAAGGGATTTTACGGACGGAAGGGCAACGGAGCTTTACAAACAGCTAAAAAAAGCTGCTGCTGCAGTTATAACATCTGCTCAGCTTCATGAAGTAATGTAATTTGATGAATTTATAAGCCGTAAGGTATTACCGTACGGCAGTTAGGGAGGGCTTATGGGGAAACTGATTCTGGTAACAGGCGGTGCACGCAGCGGTAAAAGTACCTTTGCTGAAAAAAAGGCGGCAGAACAGGGCAGCAATGTGCTGTATGTTGCAACCGCAAAGCGCATAGATGAGGAAATGGAACAGAGAATAGCCAGACACAGGGAAAGAAGACCTGCTGCATGGGAGACCTGCGAAGGCTATAAAAATCTTGATATTGCCCTTGAGGGACTGCTAAAGGGCAAAAGTGCCGTTCTTTTGGATTGCATAACAATTATGGTATCAAATCTTATGCTGGATGAAAGCTGTGATTGGGACAACCTCACAAGGGACAGGGTAGATGAGGTTGAGGATACGATACTTCATCAGCTCGAAAGGCTTGTAAGTCTTGTGAAAATGAATGATGTGCCTTTCATTCTGGTAACAAATGAAGTGGGTTTGGGCATTGTGCCGCCGTATTCAATGGGGAGGGACTTCAGGGATATAGCGGGAAGGATGAACCAGCTTCTTGCAGGAACAGCCGATGAGGTTTATTTCTGTGTTTCAGGCATACCTGTGAAAATCAAAGGATAGGGGTCAAAATGAAAGCTTTAAAAAGACTGGTATTAATGCTGCAGTTTTTTACGAGAATACCAATAAACATACAAATAACCGCCAATAGTTCGGATTTTGGAAAGGGTCTTGTATTTGCCCCTTTTGTGGGGCTTGTAATAGGAGCCGTTCTGACAATTGCCGCATACGGCATGCTTTTTATTTTTCCGAGGGTGATGGTCTCGGCACTTGTTCTGGTGCTTTACATAGCAATAACCGGAGGACTTCATCTTGACGGTCTGGGCGATACCTTTGACGGTATCTTCTCAAACCGGTCAAAGGAGAGGATTCTGGAAATTATGAGGGACAGCAGGGTGGGGACCAATGCCGTCCTTGCCGTTGTCAGTGTACTGCTGCTTGATTTTGCCGCCCTCAGTCAAATTAACAGCGGATATTATTTACGGATAATATTATTGCTGCCAATGGCAGGCAGGGCAGGTTCACTTGTGGGAGCCGCAGTTTCAGGCTACGCAAGGACGGGAGAAGGTCTGGGAAAATCATTTATAGATTTCTGCGGAAAAAAGGAGCTTCTCTGGGGATTAATCATGTATTCCGTGATAAGTTTATTGACTTTTGACCTCAAACTGTGGATTATAATGCTGGTTCCACCGGTGTTTGCTCTTCTGTCAGTAAAATACTTCAGCAGAAAAATAGGCGGTGCTACAGGTGATATACTTGGAGCGGTATGCGAACTGAACCAGTGTGTTTTTCTGGTGGCGGCTTGTGGGATACTGCTTTGATACTGCCGGAGATTATAGTTCTATAAAGCACTTATGGCAATGCTCTCGACAATAGCACCAGTCAGCATAAGAACTAAGCCTGTCAAAAGAACGAGCTTTTCTGCCTTTGAAAGGTGTATGTCTTTGAAGCTTTTTGTGATTGTGTCTTTTCCATTGGTCAGGACCGTTGAGATGTGGGCAGCCGCGCAAGTGATGAGCAATTGTCCGGACATTTCCCAAAGGCCTGCTCTATGTAAAAGATCAAAGGTACGGGTAATTCTTGATATAAGCGGAACAGCTTCGGTTCCCATCGAAAAAGACCATGTTCCCAAAACAACGCCGTTAATGCAAATCTGTGCAAAAAATGCAAGGTATCCTATAGAAAAATAGTTAATATCCTTCTCCTTTTTCTTGCCAAACAAGCTTCCAAAAATAACAACGATGACAGATAGCTGATTATAAAGGAAAATCTGTAAAGTCGAGATAAAAGTGTTTTTTGAGGTGTCCCAATCCTGTAGTGGATTTTTATTTTTAAGAAGACCTTCCGGCAGAAAATAGTAACTGATTATTGTTATTCCGAAAAATAAAACAAGAAAAATCAAATAACAAAACAGTATTCTTTCTTTCAAACTTCCGCTGCTTAGCTTTTTTCGTAAAAAACCCATTAATAATTTCCTCCTTTGGATTCAAGGATATTTGCGGTTACATCTCTTTCTGATATTTGTTAATCAGAAAAACAACTATCAGATTATAAAGTATGTATACGGCTACTACAAACGATGTCACCCATAAAGGCGCCGAAATCAGTATGGTAACATAAACGATTGCTATTATGAGCCACTGGGTTATGTCGCCGGCTTTAGCCTTTGCGCAGTTCCGGATCATGGTGTTCCTTTCGTCATTATTTTCGATTTCCTTTGCCCTTTTGATTGCAGGGTTTCTGCTTTCAATATGGTTTGTAATCAGCCTGATCATTCCCAGTCCCGACAGACCTCCTCCAACACCTATAAAAACACCGCATATCTGCTTTGCAATTACAGCTTTTAACAGAAAGCTGAGTATGATAAGGCAAATGCCTGTAATCAGCTGTAAAATACCAAGGGAAAATTTATTTTTCACTGTTATTCCTCCTCGTAGATAAAAATATCTTCAATGCTCATGCCAAAATAGCGGGCAATTTTAAAGGCCAGAGTAATAGACGGGTTGTATCTTCCGTTTTCCAGAGAGCCTATAGTCTGTCTGGATACCTCCAGTACTGAGGCCAGGTCCTCTTGTTTAATTCCGCGCTGCTTACGTATTTCTTCTAGTCTGTTCTTCATGTTTACCTCTTCATAATGCAAAATGGAAAGTATACTTTCCATATATAAAATAACATAAGAGCTATTTCATGTCAAGTAAACTTTCCATTCACAAATTTAAAATTGAATTTTTAATATTGTCATACTTCAAACATCATACATTCCACATAATAATCATTAAAATCCTTGCATGCCGACAATTCTATATATTTGATCCTCCTGCTGATTTCTCCGGCAGCTTTTAAGCTATCACTGTTTAGAAGCGTTTCTATGGCACCCTGGCCTGCTGCGTTTCCCACCGTTATGATTTTTCCCCTCAGGGTTTCCGGAATGAGACCGATTTTCAAGGCGCTTTCTATGTTTATATAGCTTCCGAAGCCGCCTGCCAGATAAACTGTTTTAATATCATCAAAAGAAATCCCGGCTTCCCTGACAAGAACATTAATGCCTGCTGCCAGGGCGGCTTTTGCATTCTGCAGCTCACGGATGTCTTTCTGTGTTACGGCGATCTCGCGCCCTGTACCGGTTTCTTCTTCCCGGCAAAGTATAAAGGCGTTCATGCCGTCCACGGCTGTAAGTCTTTCAGCCAGCGCCGCCTGCTCCGGAACTTGAGGTTCCCACGCCATATCCATTCTTCCTGTTTCATCAACAATTCCAACCTCCAGCAGCTGCGCCAGTGCATCAACTATCCCCGTACCGCAAATGCCTGCCGGGCGCGAATCGCCGATAGTAGTGAAGCTAAGGCCCTGCGTGAGCGAAACACTGCTGACGGCACCTGAGATACTGCCCATTCCGTTCCTGATGTTGGCACCCTCAAAGGCAGGGCCGGCCGCGGAGGAGCAGGCATAGAGAAAGGTAGTGTTTCCGAGTACGATTTCTCCATTGGTTCCTATATCTATCAGCAGGGAAATATCTGCCTGCTCCGACATGCCGGTGGACAGCACTGCTCCTACTGTGTCGGCACCTATATAGGCAGACACTGAGGGCAATATGCAAACCAACCCGGAAGGATTAACGGCAATTCCCAATTCCTCAGCCCTCAAATTTATATTTGAAGTAAAGACCGGAGTAAAAGGGGCGGAGGCTATATACTTGGGATCTACCTTCAGCAGGAGATGGAGCATGGTGGTATTTCCAACCAGAGTAACGGCATAAATTCTGTCAGGATTTATATGTGCTTTGGAACACATTACTGAAACACCGGCATTTATGGCACTGACGATCATGCTGTGAAGCTGTTCCAAACCTTCTGCCGAGTCCATCGTGTGCTTTATTCTGGAAATGACATCGGCGCCATATATTTTCTGGGGATTCAGAAATGAGTCTACGCATAGCTTTTTACCCGTATTCAGATCAAAGAGATAACAGGCAATGGTAGTTGTCCCTATATCCACGGCTGCACCGTAAAATTCTCCGGTGGTATTACCTGCTTCCACCGCCAACGGTTTTAACCCGTCGGATATCAGTGTAATATTGTATCCCTTTTCCCTCAGCACGGCAGGTAAGCTTCTAAGCAGCGGCAAATCAGCCGGACAGGGGAGGGGACTGTATGAGAGTCTTTGAAAATCATCTCTTTGATCGGAGAGTCCGGGCTTATCCAAAGGAAGGCTGATCTTTGAAAGCAAAGGTTTTATTTTTATATCTCTCAGCATACCCTCAGTTAGTATTTTTGCAGGAGTATTCTGCTCATCTCCCAGAGAAATCTCAAGGCCGGTATTTACATAAACCCTGCATGCCAGCCTGTAGCCGTCTTCAATGGCAGAATGGCCCAATAATTCAATTTCTCTTTCCGAGGCTTGCGGAGGCTCAGAGATAAGCTTTACCCGGCATTTTCCGCAGGTCCCGTTACCGTTGCAGGGGGAGTCCACAAATAAGCCGTTATTCCTTAAATAATGTAACAGGCTGAATTTATCCGTTGCTTGAAATTCAACTGTACGTTTATCCGAATGTACTTTAACCTTAAACATTGATTCACCACCTGTTATAATTCAAATATATTTTTTACGGCAGCCTGTAACAGCTAAAACGTACATTGTCCGGTGAGGAAATTTAACCGCCGGCAATATATGAATTTTGATGCCAGACTACTGGTCTCTGGTTTTTATAATATTGTCGTCGTAGGAAGCCTGTACTGTTTTACCCGGCGGCACCAGCAGAACTTCGCTTTCGTTGAACCGTCCGTTCACAATATTTCGCAGTAAGCCTGCATTGCCTTCAAACTCAAGATAGTTCCAGTTAAGGAATTCAGCAGAGTTTTTTGTAAAGGTTCTGTAGCAGTCGTTATTATTAAAGCAGTCCCAGGCTATCAGGCCGGCGTTTTTATACTCCTTCAGCCAGCTTTGTTCCATTTCCATAAGATATCCGGCATTATCCTCGCCGTAGCGCAGAATATAATCCTTCAGCAGAACGGAGAATTTTTGCTCACTGGGCTGCCAGGCTCTTTCAATCCAGCCGGCTGAAAACCAGTAGGTACCCGGATACTGTTGAAAATGAGACTTGTATTTTTCCTTTGAACCCAGCAGCAGGGTTATGCAGTCGTGAGCCCTGGGAATAACAAGAGGCACCGATTTGCTGGACAGTCCTGCTATTCCGTTGCTGCAAAGACCATAGGCTATAATTATATAGTCGTAAGCAGGACAAGTATCAAAGTAATTATAGGGAAAGCCTTCGCAGGCTTTATCTATCTCCGCCTGGAGAGTTTCTCTCAAAAAATCCGGGGTGTCGTGTAGCCCTTGATGCAAAAAGGTAATATCCACATAGTGCTGTGACAATCCGGACAAATAAGACAGCTCTCTGTTTAATACATCACAGGCGATAATTTTTAATCTAAGCATGGTGTTTCATCCTTTATGTTAACGGGTAAATAATAAACAACTCATAATACATGGAATTTTCGCAAACAATAATACTTACATTTTACACTAAAAGACCTGATTTTGAACAGGCGGAAAGGAATTTAAAATGGTAAGACCAATTAAAATCAAGAAAATAGAGGACATAGAGAAAATCAACAGGATTGTCAGTCAGTATTCGTTTGACATCTGGATTCACGGAAAAAGCGGTATGGCTGATGCAAAATCCATTTTGGGTATGTTCATCCTCAAGCTGGATGAGCCACTGACACTAGTGGTACCTGATGATGCGGATACCAGCAAACTGTTTAAGGAACTGGACGAGTACATGCATATTTATTAGAAGCGTGTAATAAATTACAGAGGCTGTAAAAGTTATTTGGAATGTATCTGTATTAAGTACTCCGTACAAACTTTAAACAATGGATTGCACACAAAGCGTGCACTTGGGATAGTTTGGGTCACAACAATTTTGTGCGCGCTTTATATGTGCTTCCTAGTTATTGAAGTTGTACTCACGACATATATTTATTTTTAGAAAATTGTAAACGGAGTATTGCCAACATCTGATAAAGTGACGATAAAAATTAAATATTACTTTTTTTAATATCAACTCCAAAAAAAAACAAGGAGTCTCATTTTGAAGCCCCTTGTTTTTAGGGATTTACTTAAATTTTTTTGGTAATTCATCTGAGCTTGGTTTTTTTAGAGATTTTACTGGTTGCTTTTTATCCGAAGGTATTGGCTTTGAGTTAGATTCGTTTATTTCAGAGGTAAAATCATCTGGTATAGCAGAAACAAAAGCTTCAAATGTATCATCTTTGTTACCTTTATTATCTATTGCCTCCCCTCTGAAATGAAAGACTGGTTGTATATGAGTTTGTTTACTATAAGGAGTAGAATCTTCCCAATAAACCAATTCAACATTAGTAATTTCTACTGACTTTGTACTATCACTCGTTCTTACAGAACCTTTTAATTGTTTTAGATCATGGAATGCTGCATCAAAAGATTTTATTTTAATTGGGGTTGGGCTTTCTTCAAAATCTCTATAAAGCGAATAAACTGAATTAATTTGCGCATTAGATCCTACCGATACAATTATACGTGAAACACCGTAGACTATTTTACCATCCACTTTTCTGTTAAAGTATATATCCTTTTTGACAACTGTAGAATTTTTTGGATTATTAACTGATGTTTTTGTTTCATATGCAACACCATTTTCAAAAAAACCATCTGGAAGGAGATTATTTTCTTTGAGAAAATTTTCGGCCAAGTTTATACATTCTTTATCTGATAAAGTTACTGCTTGCGAACTATCTGTAGTTTTTCTGGTAAACGAAAATGTACCATTTTCGTTTATATCCAGGGTTGAATTCTCATTTTGAAAAGTTATTACCTCTCCCATATCAGTCTTTGTGCCAGTATCTATTTTAAATATTTTTTTAAGCTTTTCAATTCTTTCTTCTTTATTTTTTAGTTGAAGAGATAACTTGTAAATCTTATCTGTGGAGCCTTGAGCATTCGCCGTAATATTATCCGAAAAAATTATGTCTTGACTCAAAGTAAATGTAATATCTTCCGGCAAATTGCCTCCGATGGTTGGAAACTCAATTCTTGTTATTTTTTCTTTATTACCTAGTGCAAATACTCCAGTAATTATTAAACATATTATAATTATTCCGGATAATAGACCAATCAATTTTCTACTCATTCAGATTCTCCTTCCTATTTATTGGGGTTGGACAGTAACCGTCCAATAATAATAATCCTCGTTATCACTGCCTATGGGGGCAGGTTTCTCACTATAATTAGTCAGTGTGTCATGCTCGGAAATTGCAGCACCAAGAACTCTAACAGTTGTTGGTGTGCTATTAAGAGGCTGATATTGTTTTGCAGCATCAAAAAATGCAGTTTTAATTTCTGCCCCTTCTCTCAACTTTTTCCCATATGTTTTTCCTTCATCTGCAACAATATACATTACACTTCCAAATCCCATGACTAAATGAACTCCTTGCATAATAGAGCTCCAATAATCTCCACTAGTATTTAAAAAATTACAATTATAAGTTGTTACCCACTTGGTTAAGGGTTTATAATCTTGTATATCATAACCCCAATAAACTTCATAAGAATCTGCATTTGCGGCATCTTCAGCATGACCTGCATCACCATTATCAGGATGAAAATCTGTTGAGCTGTCTAATGTAAAGTAATGCATTGAATTATAAGGAACTCCGTGATATCCGTCATAAAAACCATGACCTGCAAAAAACATAAAATCAACATCATCAACATTTAAATATGGAACTCCATATATTGCCGAATGAAGCATATCCATTTCCCATGCACCCGCATCCTGATACTTAAAAAGTTTTTCAGCAACAGGATCACCCAATATTGGGTCATATGTAATTTCTGAAAACAATCTATCTGCATATAAATCTGTAACCCTATCTCCATGGCTGCAGTTACCTAGAGATGAATACTTGGACTCAACAGATGCACCTACCTGAATAAGATTTGCAGCATCGACATTTGAAGGTAAATAGAAAGTGGTAAGTACAATGGCCAACGAAAGGAATGCCGAAAATTTCTGTTTAAAAAAACTTTTTTTAGACATAGAACCCTCCTTTGTTTATTTATAAAGATTTAAATTAACTAATTAATATTATACATGGTAACTTTACCAATGTTTGTAAAAAAATGTCGTTTATAAAATTATTTTATCCGAAATAATTTCATTTTGACTTAGTTAGATATATAAATATATTGACATTAATTTTTTAAGAACAAAACGTAGACGCAACAACTCCACATGGGAGATTTATATTAACTATATTTGCTGCCATTTTTAGTGTCTGTATAATGGGGTTAAACCCCTCGCCTTTCAGGCGAAGCCTTTAGGTCAACCTCATGGAATTAGAAGTTACTTCTTGTGAAAGACTAAGCAAGAGGTGATGGTTTTGAAAAACTATAGAAAAACGGCTCACAGCACATATGATATAAAGTACCATATTATATGGATAACTAAATATCGAAAACCGGCTATAACAGGAAAAATAGCTGAACGAACCAGGGAACTGGTTCGTGGGGTGTGTAAGAGCAACGAAGTGGAAATATTGGCAGGGCATGTATCTAAGGATCATTTGCATTTGCTGGTGTCGGCGCCGCCGCACCTATCGGTAAGCAAACTTGTACAATACATTAAAGGGTATACCTCAAGAAAGTTGCTAATGGAGTATAAAGAGTTGAATAAACAATTCTGGGGGAAACACCTGTGGGGAAGAGGATATTTTGCAGCAAGTAGTGGAAATGTCACCGATGAGGTTATTGCAGAGTATATCAGAACGCAAGATGTCGCAGAACATATGAAAGGCGACAATTTTAATATCGGAGAACTTTAGGCGGCTTTCAGCCGCAAATAGAACCTACCGGCTTTCAGCCGGTAGTGGTTTAGTTTGGAAGAAGAAAATGTAAATTAGAAGACCTAAATTCTTTGGAGAAATACAACACAGATTTGAGAATATACACTCAACCTGAAGAATTTAAACCTTTAGACTTAAGTAGATAAATGGCTATAGGCTTAACTCGGGGATAATAGCCAACATTTTTGTGATTTTACCGTTAGGACGGGTTTTACCTGATAATGTTGGCGTCCCCAAGTAACGGTTATTTCTAATAACATCAAACAATAACAAATAATCATGTGCAGTTGTTTTATGCTAGCCTTCACATATTCTGGCAGCCACGTCGGCAGCAGAGGCTGCGTCGGCAGTATAATAATCTGCGGAAATTGTCTCACAAAAACTTTGAGTTACAGGTGCTCCGCCTATCATTATGGAGATTTTATCCCTTATCCCGGCGTTTTCTGCCGCTTTTACCACATTTTCCATTTCTGTCATTGTTGTGGTGAGCAGGGTAGAACATGCAATTATCCGGGCATTTTCATTTATAGCCGTTTCAACAAAACGGCCGGCAGATACGTCAACCCCTAAATCTACCACTTCCAGGCCTCTGCCTTCCATCATCATTTTAACCAGATTTTTACCTATATCATGCAGATCTCCTGCAACAGTTCCGATAATAACCTTTCCTGCAGCTTTGGCACCGCTTAAAGCCAACAGCGGCTTAAGAAGTTCGGTTCCCATATTCATGGCTCTTGCTGCAATCATGACATCAGGAACATAAATTTCATCATTTTTGAACTTCTCACCGATAACAGCCATTCCGGGAAGAAGTCCGTCATTTAGTATCTCCTGAGGTTTATGACCCTCATCAAGAGCTTTTTGAACAAGTTCTTTGACAATTTTTGCTTTTCCTATCTGAAGATTTTGTGAAATTTCGTTGAGTATACTCATTTTATTCTCCTGTATTGTATCAAGTCGCTTTAGTACATTAATGCTATTATACATATATATATTGTAATATAAATTTGAAAATTTGTATAAACATTTTATTCCTTTTAATTTATACCGTTGGTTGTTTTATGGTTGCTTTGTACATTATGGCTTCCTTTGTGGCTTCGCTGCGCCGGAATTCTCCTGATATTTCTCCTTCGGACAGAACCAGCACTCTGTCGCACATTCCCAGTATTTCTTCAATATCAGAGGATATAAGTATTACAGAAGCACCCTTGGAAACCAGATCCAGAATACAGTTATAGATATCTGTCTTGGATGCCACGTCAACACCTCTGGTAGGTTCATCAAGAATAAATATTTTTGAACGGCTCATCATCCACCGTGCAACAGCAGCTTTCTGCTGATTGCCGCCGCTGTACGTTTCCAGAAGATCATAAAGATTTCCTGGCCGGATACTGAGCCTTTTGATATATGTATCCGTAACATCGGTCATAATCTTGTTGTGCAGGTATTTATACTGTTCGAATCTCTTGAGTGATGAAAGAGTAACATTGTTTTCAAGGTTGAGGCAGCCGAAAATTGAGCTTGAGGCACGGTCTTCGGGCAGCAGGGCTATACCGTTCCTGATAGCATCTTCAGGCGATGAAAATTTCACTTTTTGACCATTGATTTCTATACTTCCGCTTTTGATTGGGGTAATGCCAAAAAGGCATTGTGCCAGGAGGGACCTTCCCGAACCCATCAGGCCAGTAACCCCCAGTATTTCAGATTTTTTGAGTTCAAAGGTGATTGAGTTCAGAATATTGGCTGCACTCAGGTCCTTGACAGACATTATTACCTTTCCCACTGAAATATTCAATTTCGGATAGCGGTTCTTCTCTGCCGGAACGGCCAGCATCCTGATAATATCATCCTTGGAGGTATTATTGACTGTTTGGGTTCCTATCATCCTTCCCTGATGGATAACTGAAAACCGGTCGGCTATCAGTTCAATTTCCTCCAATAAATGGGTTATATAAAGGATAGCAGTATTCTTTTCCTTTAATGCCCGGATGATTCTGTACAATATGTCCTTCTCATTGGAGGTGAATGCTGCCGAGGGTTCATCAAATATGACAATCCGGGCATTGGAAACATAGGCCCGTACCATTTCAACAAGCTGTCTCTGAGCAAAGCCTAACTCTCCGGCGTTGGTGCGGATATCTATATTAATGCCGAATTCGTTGAATATGTCGCTGCAGTCCCGGAACATTCTGAACTTGTTACGGGCTAAAAAACTGTTTTGAGCTTTTGGATGGTCGAGATAAATATTTTCGGCAACGGACAGATTGGGGTATAGATTTATATCCTGCCATACACAATATATCCCATGCTGTTTTGCGCTTGCCACACTGTCTATGCTGACAGATTTATCATCTATCAAGACCTCACCGCTGTCCTGTTTCACCACACCGTTTATGATTTTAATGACAGTGGATTTCCCGGAGCCGTTTTCACCTATAAAAGCATGTACTTCACCGGAATATAGGTCCAATGAAACATTGTGCAAGGAAAAAGCGTCACTGATATGTTTACTTATATTTCTTACTTCCAGTTTGGGAATTCCCATATTCTCAACAACCTCCAAAAAGAAGATTAAACCCTGCCTTCGAATAGATCTATAGAGGTAAATAACTGTATATTTGCATTAAAGATATTATTTTTATGTTGATCCGATAATGTATGATTGGTTATTAGTTTGTCACATAAATCTTTTATTAATCCGGCCCTGTAAAAGGAGTTCCTTTCAAAGGCCGATGAAGTACACACAATTATTTTTTCGTTTGCGTTTTTGGCAGCTTCTTTAATGAAGGTTGCCATGTCGATATTGGATACTGTCAGTTCAAGATTGTTTGATATGCCGTCTACTTCTATGAAAAGGCGGTTTACAAAAAAATTGTTGAGATTGTTTATAGTAAGAGTTCCAAAAACAGCTTTGGTATTATAATCAATATCTCCGCCCAGAAGAACAACTTTTGCAGATTGAGCCTCCATTATATGAAACGCTATATTCAGGTCGTTTGTTAGTACTGTAACCCGGCTTTTTGAGTTTAGCTGTTTTGCAATCTCAAGATTAATGGCCCCGTTTGTAAGCATTATTACATCGCCGTCATTAATCATGCGTATAGCTATTTTCGAGATTTCAAAATAATCCTGGAACAATTCAGCTTCAACATTATCGGAGACAGCATCCTTAATACTTCCAAGAACGGCTCCCCCGTGAGTCCGTGTAAGAAACTCTTCACCCTCCAGCTTTTCAAGATCCCGGCGTATTGTAACCTCCGATACTCCCAGCATCTGGCTGAGCTGGTTTACTTCAACCTGTTTATTTTCCAGCAGATAGTTTTTAATTATTCTTATTCTCTCAATAGCAAACATATATTCTTCCTTATTATAAATAATATTATTAGTTTCAAATTATCCAAAGAACAGTAACTATTTTTGAGTAATAGCAATAATAAAATGAAACCTATCGAAAGGAGTCATTTTGAGTATAAAACATATCAGGACTAAAATCAATAAATATACTGCTTAAATTGTAAGGTGTATTATGGTCTCCAGCCGTTTTCGTTGTTGGAAACTGTTTTAATCGTAATGTAAACATTCAAAAACGTACAAAAACAATACTTTTCGTAAGTTGGTTGAATAAAATGCGGGTAAAAATATACAAAATAGCACATGTAAAAATATATAAAATATAAATTATGCACAATTTTATTGACAATTATACATACCGGTGATAACATGGATTTACAAAACGAAAGCAAACGATCATAAAAGAAAACGTTTGCGGGAAAAGGAGAGTGTTTAAATGAAATTGAGAAAGATTATAGCAGGTACTCTTTCCATGGTTATGACTCTTTCGGTGGCTTTAGGCTTTACAGCCTGTGGAACCAAGGACAACAGCAAACTTGTGGGAGTTGCCATGCCGACAAAATCCTCACAGAGATGGATCCAGGACGGCGACAACATGAAGAAGCAGCTCGAAGCCAAAGGTTACACAGTTGATCTTCAATATGGTGAGGACAATATTGATAACCAGGTTGCACAGATCGAAAACATGATCTCAAAGGGAGCAAAGGTTTTGGTAATAGCTTCTATTGACGGTTCGGCTCTCACAGACGTTCTTAAAAAAGCGGCAGATGCCGATGTAAAGGTTATAGCTTATGACCGTTTGATCAGAAATTCGGAAAATGTAAGCTACTATGCTACATTTGACAACGAAAAGGTGGGGGTTCAGCAGGCTACTTCTCTTGTAAAGGCATTGGGAGCAGATACAAAACCGGGCCCGTTCAACATTGAATTATTCGGCGGTTCACCGGATGATAACAATGCTTTCTTCTTCTATGACGGTGCAATGTCGGTTTTGAAGCCACTGATCGATAAAGGTGTTTTGGTAGTAAAGAGCGGTCAGATGGGTATGGACAAAGTTTCAACTCTCCGCTGGGATGCAGCCACAGCCCAGTCCCGTATGGAAAATATTTTAAGTGCCAATTACACTACTGAAAAGGTCGATGGTGTTTTGTCACCATATGACGGTATTTCAATAGGTATACTTTCAGCCCTTAAGAGTGTCGGCTACGGCAAGGGTGATAAGAAAATGCCCATAGTTACCGGACAGGATGCGGAAGTAGCATCAGTTAAGTCAATAGTTGCAGATGAACAGTATTCAACAATCTTCAAGGATACAAGAACACTTGCTGAAAAGGCCGTTAAAATGGTCGATGCAGTTCTAAGCGGTTCGGAACCTGAGGTAAACGATACAAAGACTTACGATAACGGTAAGAAAGTTGTTCCATCATACCTTTGTGAACCGGTACCGGTTGACAAGACAAACTACAAGCAGATATTGATAGACAGCGGATATTACAAGGAAGCGGATTTAAAATAACAGCATCCCCTAAAAATTAATTTTTATAGGCTGAGTCGCCATTTTGCAGTAACTGATCCCATAAAAGCTTCAGTTGGTAAAATGGCGCTCTCTGCAATAAGTTGGAGTATCGTTTACAAAATTTATAAAGGATAGGGAGCTGAGAAAATGTCTAAACTATTACTCGAAATGAAAGATATTACCAAGACGTTTTCTAGCATCAAAGCACTAGACAATGTTAACTTGGCGGTAAGAAGCGGAGAAATACATGCTTTGGTTGGTGAAAACGGTGCCGGAAAGTCAACCCTCATGAATGTTTTAAGTGGTATTTATCCATCTGGAACATATTCGGGAGACATAATATTTGATTCCAAGGAATGTCACTTTAAAGAAATAAAAGACAGCGAAAAACTTGGTATTGTTATAATTCATCAGGAACTTGCCCTGATTCCCTATTTGTCTATAGCTGAAAACGTATTTTTAGGGAATGAGCAGGCAAAGACCGGTGTCATAGATTGGAATGAAACAACTACAAGAACCAATGAGTTATTATCCCTTGTGGGTCTGAATGAAAGTCCCAACACACTTATAACCAATATAGGTGTGGGCAAACAGCAGCTGGTGGAAATTGCAAGAGCATTGGCCAAGGATGTTAAGCTGCTTATTCTTGATGAGCCTACGGCAGCGCTGAATGATGAAGAGAGCAACAAGCTTTTGGACTTGCTTAGGGACTTGAGAACAAAGGGAATTACATCAATTCTTATATCCCATAAGCTTAATGAGGTTGAAAAGGTTTCCGACCGGATAACCGTTATCAGAGACGGCAAGACCATTGAAACTCTCGAAAAGGGTAAGGATCAGATTACCGAAGACCGGATTATAAAAGGAATGGTCGGCCGTGATATGTCCCACCGGTTCCCTCACAGAGAGCCGAAAATCGGGGACACCATAATGGAAGTTATTGATTGGAATGTTACCCACCCGATACATGACCGGAAGGTAATAAACAATGTTAATATGAAGGTGAGAAGCGGCGAGATAATAGGGCTTGCTGGACTGATGGGAGCAGGGCGTACCGAGTTGGCCATGAGCATATTCGGCAGGAGCTACGGCAGCAATATTACCGGAACTATCAAACTTAAGGGAAAGCCTGTTGAGCTGTCAAATGTCAGCAAGGCAATCGAGTCCGGTATAGCTTATGTGACAGAAGACAGAAAGAACTATGGTCTTGTTCTTATAGATAATATAAAAAATAACATTACAATGGCTAATCTTAAGAAGATAAGCAAAAATTCAGTTGTTGGAGAGCATGATGAGAATATGGTTGCGGAAGATTACCGTAAAAAATTCAATATCAAATCCTCCAGCATAATGCAGAAGACCGGTAATCTTAGCGGGGGTAACCAGCAAAAGGTGGTATTGAGCAAATGGATCTTCACCGATCCTGATGTTTTGATCCTTGATGAACCTACGCGTGGTATAGACGTTGGTGCAAAGTATGAAATATATACCATAATAAACCAACTGGCAGACAGCGGAAAATCAATAATAGTAATATCCTCTGAAATGCCTGAATTACTTGGCTTATGCGATAGAATCTACGTTGTGAACGAAGGCGAAATTGCCGGAGAACTTCCGCGGTCGGAGGCTACTCAGGAAAGCATTATGAAGTGTATTATGAACCACGCCAAAGGGACAGCGTGAGCAGGTGTATATTCAATCTTTACTTTATATGTAAGTGACGTTTTATCGCGTCACGTGGAGGTTATAAATGACAAATTTCAAATCTTTTATTAAAAACAATATACGTCAGTATGCCATGGCGTTAGCTCTTGTTGTTATTATGGTATTATTCCAGATTACGACCGGAGGAATACTCTTTAAGCCATTGAATATAACCAACCTTATATTGCAGAACAGCTATGTGCTTATTCTTGGAATAGGTATGCTTCTGGTAATACTTACAGGTAATGTAGACCTGTCTGTTGGATCTGTGGCCGCCTTTATCGGAGCCATATCGGCAATATTTATGGTGCAGATGCACATGCCGGTGGTAGTTGCAATTGTGCTTTGTCTGGTCATTGGTGCCCTGGTTGGAGCATGGCAGGGTTTCTGGATAGCATATATCCGAATTCCGGCATTCATAGTAACTCTTGCGGGTATGCTGGTATTCAGAGGTTTGACCATGGTTCTTCTTAAAGGACAAACAATATCACCTTATGCTGAATCCTTCCAGGCCATGGCAAACGGTTTTTTCCTTTCGGATGCCTTCAAGGTCGGCGGTTTGAATATGATAGCCGTAATAACGGGGATTGTATTATCCCTGGTATTTATATTCCTCGAATATAAAAATATCCAAAGCATGAAGAAGTATAACTTTGAGACTCTTCCGCTTCCCATAACCTTAGGTAAGACAGCAGTCATAGTAGCGGCAATAAACCTTTTAACTGTAAGCCTTGCCGCATATAAGGGCATTCCAATAGTTCTCATACTGATAGTTGCACTGATAGTCATATATACTTTCATTACACAGAAAACAATTGCAGGACGTCATATTTACGCTCTGGGCGGCAATGAAAAGGCAGCCAAGCTTTCGGGTATCAAAACCAAGAGAGTTATGTTCTGGGTATATGTAAATATGGGAGTGCTTGCTGCACTTGCAGGGCTGGTGGTCGCAGGACGTTTGAACGCCGCTACACCGAAGGCCGGTACAAACTTCGAGCTGGATGCAATCGCAGCCTGCTTCATAGGCGGAGCATCAGCATCTGGCGGTATCGGTACAATCATAGGAGCAATAATCGGAGCACTTGTAATGGGTGTATTGAATAATGGTATGTCAATCATGGGTGTGGGAATAGACTGGCAGCAGGCTATTAAAGGACTGGTTCTACTGGCGGCAGTAGCGTTTGACGTATATACAAAATCAAAATCCAACGCTGACTGATAATCCCTGTCAGGACAGTGTACTAAAGGAAGCATAAACTTATGGCGGGCGGTTTTGTTTCAAAATCGCCGATGGCCGTTTTTCTATCGTTTGGCATGGCATATTTTCTGCCAAACGATGTTTTTTATGCAGCCATAGGCATGTTAATGCAAATATAAAATAATATCAGTACTCCTTTTTACGATAAATAACGGTCGTCAGAAAATAGGATAAAATAAGGAGTACAAACACAAGCACCATATAAATGGTTACACCAAGGTAGAATTTAAGGTCGCTTACCGATTGAAAATCATATACCGAATTATATGCCCAAAAAACTCCGGAAGTTATACCAATGGAACCGAGTAAGCTTATAATCATAATAATTTCGCTTTTATCTGTTCCTAAAAGATAAATGACCGGATAAAATATAACTCCCATAAGAAGTGCAATTCCTGTTCCACAACAAAAGAGTATCAATGGATCACGAATACTATAATAAAAGTATTGATTTCCATGTATTGCAAGAGCCAGTATGACAAAAAGTGCTGAAAGAAGGACTCCGACGAGAACCCAAAAAACATGATTGACAAATCTGCTTTTTACAATATCACGTCTTGTAACTGGAGTGGTCAGTTGGTATCTGATCCATTTGCTTGAAGATTCCTTTCTAAGCCCGGAAACGGCATTAAACGCAAATGCCGTAGCAATTACTAAAACGTAGATGTTAAGTAAAGAGGGATTGGCAGAAATCAAAAGCCATGCCCCCACAGCGCCGAAAAAGACAATTAAAACAGCGGCACCGCCGATTGCACCATAGAATTGATTTTTCAAAAGTCCTTTCATACTCTTTCCCCCTTTATCAATAACAACATAATTTCATCAACAGATACCGTATCAATTACAATATCTTTAAATTTTCGCTCTGCTGCATTTCTGTCAGCAATTAAAACATCAATCTGATAATCTCTTTTTCGATAAGCAAGTATGTCGGCCTTATTCAGTTTTGAGAACTGTTCGGATGTACAGCGCATAACAGCATAACGATATATCAAATCATCCTTTCGTACCGATAAGATGATCTTGCCATCATGTATGAAAGTTATGTAATCAGCTACCTTTTCCAAATCACTTGTGATATGGGATGAAAGTAGGATTGAGCGGTGTTCGTCCTGAACGAAATCTAAAAAAACATCCAGTATTTCATCGCGCATAACAGGGTCTAATCCGCTGGTCGCTTCATCCAAAATAAGCAGTTTAGGATGGTGGGAAATAGCGGCGGCTATTGCCAGCTTCATAGCCATGCCCTTGGAATAGGTTTTAATTTTCTGCTGTTTGTTTAGCTTGAATTCGGCAAGCTGCTTTTCAAATAGTCTATCATCCCAGTTCTTGTATAGTTCACGCATGACGCTTGCCAATTTTTCCGCATTTAAATACCCCGGGAAGTTATCTCCGTCATAGACAACACCAATATCTTCACGGAGTACAGTGTTTTCGTCGTACATTTCTTTCCCGAATAAATGTATGGTACCATAGTCTTTTGAAAGTGTGTTCAAAATACATCCTATCGTTGTTGTTTTTCCCGCGCCGTTCTCGCCAATGTAGCCCATAATGGAACCAGAAGGCAGGGCAAAAGAAACGTTATCTAATGCAAAACCGGTTTCACCGTATCGTTTGGAAACATTTTTCAGCTCTAATATGTTACCCATATTAACCTCCCAAGCCATGTTATGGCTTTGAGCCGCAATAGCGGCCACAAAATGTAATAAAAATTTATATCCTTTACCGCTATAAGGCGAATAAAGGAGGTTAATTGGCCATGTGCGCTTTCAAAGTATTTGAAAAATACTTTGGTATTGGCAAATACTTTGAATATTTCGCATGGCCATAAATTCACAGGTTAGTTTGGAAGACGAGCATTGGCGAAGTCTTTCAAGCTAACTTCCATGAGCCACATTAGTGGCCACAAAATGTAAACTTCGCATTTTTTAAGCTATATCTCCTCTCAGAGGGCTAAAAAAAGACTGGTTCAAGAGAACCCTTGAACCAATAAGATAAAAACAGCATTAGTAGGTGTATATTTAAACCATGCCTTTCACCTGAAGATAAGATCCTATCGTTTTTGATGTCAGGCATGGACTTAAATCTATTGTTCATCCTTCATTCCAAGATGTACGGCAGTTAGCTTGAAGGTTTTTGGCAAAGCCAGTATATTCGGATTTTCTCCGACATATTTTCCGGCATCCTTCAGAGCTTCTTCAAAGGTAGCTCTGGTTTTCATACCCATGCTTCTTGCCAATCCCGGCTCAATGGCTCCAACAATATAAATGGCGGAACAGTTCATTTCTGCTATATGCCCGCAGGATATCATTGAGAACGCATGGTACGGGTGATATCCGTAGTTGAAGCGGTATTTGTCTATATACTCCTTATTGTTCGAGAAATACTCCCCATACTTCTCCAGATCCGGCAGAGTATTGTGATAATCCTTTTGGAACAATTCATATAAAGCCCTGTATGACGGGAATTCTTCATCGTGGAAGTAACCGTTGCATATGGATGAGCATATAACCACACAGTTATCCTTCATAACTCTCTTGTGGCGTATAATCTGGGCGGATATGGCCTGGAGCATGAGCAGAGGATTTGTTCCCATTCCGTTTCCGTAATGGAAGGCCTGCGGCATACCAAACACCATGATATCATACTTCTTTTCAGCCCAGGCTATGTTGGTCCTTCTGTCACACACCTCCCAGGACAGCGGCTGGATTTCTCTGGCATAACCTGTAAATACTCCGATTTGTCTTGAGTTGGTATCAAGGCAGGCGTCACAGGTAAAAAATTTCTTACCCATGCATTTCTCCATATGCATGCCTATTGAATCGAATTTACTTCTCATGAGGCTGTCCTTGCTCACAGGTGTAAAGTCTTTCCGGTGCATAACATGAGGTACATGATGATGCATGATGGATTTCCAGTGTGTAATACCTGTTGTACAGTGCTTGTAGCCTCCGGAATAACCGCCGTACGGATTACCCATTGCATGTCCTATAAGTATGGCAAAGTCGGAATCGTATACCTCTTTATTCATGATTACTCTGTTGTTCATTTCATCATAACCCAGGTCCACCAGGTTATCATAATCTTCACTGTCATGATTGACTATCTGGTTTGACCACCAAAATTCATTAAATACCTTTTCTCCCAGCAGGCTTTTAATTTCCTCACGGGTATTTTTTCTGTGAAGACCATTGCTGCAGATGAGTTTGATATCCTTTTTTTCCACTCCTGCCTTGTACAATTCATCCAATATTATGGGAATTGCCACTTTCCTGTGGGCTGTTTCCTGAAAGCCTCCCTTAACCTTGTCAGGGAATACTATTACCACCTTCATGCCTTTTTTCACCGATTCTGAAACAGGCGGCATCCCTATGGGGTTTAATATGGATTTTCTGGTCTCTTCCTCAATATTTTCAATAAACGGCGGATCTGGAACCGTCTCACCCGGTATGAATACATCGGTACTATCCGGTAATTCGGCATCCATCAAGCCCTGTCCATATTCGAACGCAATTTTCATTTTATTCTTCCTCCTTTTTAACAAGTTATAAGCTTCAAATCTATTTATCAGAGTTATAATCCTTACCCTTGATCAGGTCATTACCTGATTAAGAGTATTGTTCCAAGAACAGCCATCAGTATGTATACTGATTTTTTCAGAATTTCCTGTGGAAGCCGGATAAAAACTCTCATTCCCAGTACCGTCCCTGAGATAATGGCTGCAATACACACAGCAGCATATTTCATTACTCCGGGTTCTATGTTTCCGTATGCCTTATGCAGAATTACCGTTACGCCGCCAGCTATCATAAAGGAAAACTCCAGTGCCGCCTTATATTCCATTTTTTCCTTGACCGTATTGAGATAATATATTACCAGCGGAGGTCCTCCAATATTGAACATACCTGAAAGTAATCCGCTGACGGCTCCAAAGGTTATCCCGTTTATTCTGCTGTCCCTGATTGACAGCTTTTGTGCCGGGCTTTTTAAAAACATAATTGACAGAAGTATGATGATTAAGCCCAGCACCTTTTTCAGCAGGTTTTCATTGCAAACGGTAAGCAGGTATACACCTAAAGGCATAATCAGAAGGGAAGAGAGGACCGGCAGAATGATGAACTTAAGTTTTAAATGCTTTCTTATTGTCAGGCAAACCCAAATTCCGATTATACAAGCCGACAGGGCGGATAGCACCGCCGCACTTTTAAGGGGCATGAACATTGGGAGCAGTGACATTACGAACAGTGAAAAACCAAAGCTTGCCGATCCCTGAATTACACTTCCCACAAAACAGATTACAAACACCAATAAATAGGTTTCCATTAATATGCATCCACTTTTTATTCGATTTTTAGTTCAATTATTATTTAATGTATTTATCAATGATGATCTTCAGATCTTCTGGGTAAAAGCCTATTTCACCCGAAAATTTTGTTAAGGCAACCAGGCCTCCGTCTATACTGTCAATCCTTGAAATGGTTCCTGCATTTTCTTCCTTCAAGCCGCCGCCATATACTACCGCCGGTTCAAATCCGAAATGCTCCTTGACCACCTTCTTGATATATGCCGAAACAAAGCTTATATATTCCGCTCCCGGAGGAGTTTTTCCGGGTCCTATGGCCCAAATGGGTTCATAGCCTATTACCACCGCCTCGTGGCATTGCTTTGCTTCTATTCCTGCCAGTGATCTTAACAGCTGGGCTTTTAAAACTGCTTCGATTCTCGGCTTTTGTTCCTCAAAACTTCCTTCGCCTTTTTCCTCTGCAGTTTCACCAATACATACCAAGGCTTTCATTTGCGCATCAAGAGCACATAATACTTCCTCGTTTATAAGCTTGTCTACCGCTGCATTTGCAGTATTCCTTGCCTGCTCCTCCTGAAGTACAGCCGGATCGTAATGAGCAATTATTCCCAGTTTATCCCTGCGTTCCTCAGAGTGTCCGATAATTGTCCATTTGCAGCCCATATTGCTTACAGCCGCAGCAGGACGGTTTGTGGTGAACGCTCCGAAATTTCCGCCCTTGGCCGCATTCTCTCTGAATATACCCTGACAGCCTATTTTTATACTTTTTGTATCGTTCACGGCATAGCCGGCAAGCTTCTCCCTTGCAGTAATCAGCAGGTTCTCCTGGAGCAGGAAGCATACTTCGACAGCTTCATAACTTCCAATTCCCAGGCTTACGCATTCACCGACTATCCCTTCGATCCATTCCTTCGGGTCATCCTTCCGGCATATGCCGCCCAGGCTTTTTGGGATCTCAAAACGTTTTAAATTTACAAATATCTGTTTCATTTTAAAGTTATCCCCCATTTTTTCAGACTTCGATTACCTCTATATCCAACAGCTTGCACATAAGGCGCATTTCATCAGCCACATCTTCCCAAACAAGGCTATAATGGTGCGGAACTCCTTCTTCTGCTATCCTGTACAAAACTTCGCGGACAGGGGTCTCCATTTTAACATTTACCATTACACCTTTGGTTACAACCTTGGTAGGCACTGCCTCACCTTTTGCAAGGAACAGCTTGTAGCGGTCTCTGATCTTGCACATTCTTGCTATTGTCACCCTGCCGGATTTCAATGCAGTGTAGAAGGCTGTTCCCTGTCCTGCCAGCGGGTGGTTGGACAGCTTGATGTCGCTTCCGGGATCCTTCAGCTTTCTGCCTGCTTGACCGCAGTGCCAGAATAATGCGGTGTTTTCCTTTTCATCAATATTAATGAGGTCGCTCATAAATACCGTTGTATCTGTCAGGTAATTTTGTATGAGCATGGCAATGGTAGCATCCATATCTCCCTCGCAACCGATTATAAAGCCCTCATCGGCCATTCTTGACAGGACGGCACACGGCGTGGTCTTCAGGACTCCCATCTCGGGCCAGCACTTGATGATACCTGCATTCAGTCCCTGCTCCTGGATCAGGTTCCTGAGTGTAAGGTACAATCTGGAATGGTTTTCGAGATATTCGTCGGATATTTCAATGGTTTTGATTTCACTGCGGATTTTCTCCATATCCTTTTTGACTTCTTCGGCATCAATCGCTGCCATGCTGTCAAATATGGGTTTTAAATCAAATTCTTCAATTTTGATGCCGAAAAGTCTTCTTATCAATGTTTCATCAAAGGTTGAACTGTAAAAGGCAGTCGGTCTGTATCCCAAAAGTCCAAGAAAAGTCTGTCTTAGCCTTTTCAGTGTATTGTAAACTCTGACATACTGCCTTACTTCCTTTGCAGCTCTTTCATCGGTATTGCTTCCATATACAAAATGGAATTTATGTTCCAGCCTGTGCATTGCAGCCGCATTCATGGTCGCCGCAACCAGACTGTTTGCCATGAGCCTTCCGCCGTCGAAGGGTGGTTCGTACGGTGCCCAGATGATTACAGGCACCTTGAGCTCTTCACCTATATACGTAGCTGCATAATCACCTGTGAAGGCACCGAGTACAAGAACAACCAGATCTACAGATTTGGTCCTGAAATATTCTGTTGTATCTTCTACATCCTTATTATTTACAGCTATATTTTCAGTTTTAACTATATTTATTCCCGGACAGTTGTCTTCAAGCCACTTTCCATATTCGGCATGCCTGTTGGTGGGCAGCTCACGTGGCCATCTGCCTGAAACAGTTGTTATTAAACCAACATTAAGCTTTTTTTGTTCCATGATTTTTTCCTCCTGTAGACAATTGCTTAAGCTTTATTTGCTGAACCCGAAAGTTCGATTATTTCCTTGATGGTGCCTTCCAGCTTCTTTTCTGCAAACTGTGATATCTTCCAGGAATGTCCCTGATGGTCAAGAGTATCTATACCTTCCTTGTAGAATTCCACGTATTTATGTCTTACAAGTGTGCCGAAGTTTATTTTGGCAACACCTGTTTTGATTGCCTCCCTGACTGTCTCATCCGGCATTCCGGTACAGCCGTGCAGTACAAGCGGAACATCCGTAATATCTCTTACCTGTTTCAGAATATCAAGACGGATCAGCGGCTTGCCCTTATAAAATCCGTGCGCATTTCCTATTCCGACGGCAAGCATATCAGGTGTACATAATGAAAGAAATTTCTTTACATCCTCAACATTGGCTATATTCTTGTTATCCATTACAGCTCCGGCGCCATCAAGCCTTACAAGCTCTCCGACTTCGGCTTCAACGGGCACTTCAAAAGATTTGCAGGCTTTGATGACTTCATTTGTATGCAATGCATTGTCTTCGATGGATTCTGCAGAGCAGTCAAGCATTATGGAAGTAAATCCATTCTTCAGTGATCTCATACAGGTATCGAAGGAATCCCCGTGATCCAGATGTATGGCTACCGGTACTGAAACCTTGTTTGCAAGCCATTTGCACACTTCAGCAAACCAGTCGTCTCCTGAATATTTTCCTGTAGCTACATAGTGGGCCAATATTATTGGAGACTTCATTTCTTCTGCTGCATAGCAGATTGATCTTATAATGTCATAATTTCCGCCCTGGGTATTTATGGCTGGGACTGCATAACCTCTTTTTTGAGCATCTGATACCATTTCTTTACTTGTAACCAACATATTATTTAACATCCTCTCAAATATATTTTTTATTGTTTAAAGTTTTGGAACACTTATTTTGGATAATGCTGCGTATTGTGGAAGCGGATCTCCTATAAGGGGCATACAGTAATCAATGAATTCCTTCCTTATTCCGTTTCCTCTCTCATTTATCCACTCAAGGGGGAACTTTCTTTCGGCATTTGCGACCTTTTCAAGCGGAACCAGCTCAAATTCATAGCTGTAAGGCTTACTTGACGTTCTCCTGATTGCTGCCATAAAACCTGTTTTGCCCTCCACTGCCGATTTAACGGCAAATGCACCTGCTCCTATTGCTTCCTCCCTGTCAATACCTGACTGCATGGGGATAGATGCTCTTCCCAAAAGTCCAGGCTTTTCGGCCCTTGATTTTATGCCGAGCTTGTTTATGATTTTATCTGACAATGCCTGGGCAACTCCTCCCGGAACCTTGTGCCCAAAGCCATCCACCAGACCGGTATCGGCAATGGAAACCCCGTTTGCATCCACCAGGCCTTCGCTTGCAACTACCAGAACTCCCTTTGTTTTGGAGTGCCACAGCTTAACATCTTCGAGGAATTCCTCCTCATTAAACGGCCTTTCCGGCAGATAAATAAGCTGAGGTCCCGCTTCTGTATTTGTTTTTGCAAGTGCTGTGGCAGCTGCAAGCCAGCCTGCATTTCTGCCCATTATTTCAAGAACTATAACGTGTATGGGAAGTGCTTCTACTTCCTTGGTAAGCTCCATGGCCGATATGGCCGCATATCTTGCGGCACTTCCGAACCCGGGGCAGTGATCGGTAAATTCAAGGTCGTTATCTATTGTTTTCGGAACACCGATAACTTTCATATCGTAGCCTGATTCCCTTGCAAGCAGGGCCACTTTGTTGCAGGTGTCCATGGAATCATTTCCGCCGTTGTAAAAGAAATATCTTATGTTGTATCTTTTGAATATTTCCAAAAGAACAGGATAGTCCTTATCACTTAATTTTCTTCTGCAGGAGCCTGTTGCCGATGCAGGTGTATAGGGCAGCAAATCAATGTTTTCCTGGGGTTCTCTTCCCAGGTCAATGAATTCTTCCTTAAGAACTCCTTCAATTCCATATCTTGCACCGTAAATACCCTTAATCTGCGCGTGTTTTTTCGCTTCGGTTATTACTCCGTATAAGGATGAATTAATAACTGCGGTTGGACCGCCGCCATGCGCCACAAGCAAATTTCCTTCCATTTTTCCGCCTCCCGAATATATTCATTATATTGTTGCGTATTTAATTGACTTGATACAAGTATAAGCCTATAATTATATTAAATGAATGCATAGTTTTGCCGTTTATA